>JAOBWO010000360.1 GCA_025463415.1 Acidimicrobiales bacterium
CCGCGGTCACATCGGTCCATCTGGGCTTGGTGTGCCCGCGTGATTTCCAGATCGGAGGATGTCGAAGCACTCAGGTTCGACATGCAGACCTCCTTGCACGCGATCGTTGCAACGTTCGCTCGGCAGCACGGTGTGGCCGCCGACCGACAGGTTCGTGCCGCCGGCGTGAGCCTGAAGCGACAGAAGGCTCTCATCGCGAGCGGAGTGTGGCGACGACTCCAGCCCGGGGTCGTGGGCGATGCCGGCGCGCCGTTTACGTGGGAGCAGCGGGTGATGGCGGCAACGTTGATCGTTCCCGGTTCGGTCGCAGCGGCCCGGGCTGCTGCGCGACTCCACCTGCTCGATGGGTTCACCGACTTCGAGGGAATCGAGATCATCGTGCCGCGCAATTCTCGGCGCCCCCAGGACGTGCGCATCAGCTCGAGTTGGTCACAGCGCCTCTCCGCGAAGGATCTCTTCGTCGTCCGCAACATCCCCGTGACGACAGTGCCGGTCACACTCGTGCATTTGGCGGGGCGCGGTCTCAACGCCGCACAGGCGCTCGACGGCGCGCTGCGGAGCGGCTTCAAGCCCGTCTGGCTGCGTGACAACTTCTTACGGTGGAAGGACCACGGCGTCACTGGCCCGACCGAGTTGCTCCGGCTGCTCGCTGGCCGAGTGGAGATGCGGATGCCGCGCAGCTGGTTCCAACGCATCGCCAAGGACGTGTTCGCCGCAGACGGGATCGTGCTCGTTGATGAGTGGCCGGTCTACGGACCGGACGGTCGGCTGCTGGCCGAGCTCGACCTCGCCGCGCCCGAGCTGATGGTCGGTGTGGAGTGCCAGAGTTGGGAGCGCCACGGGTCGCCTGCCGCCCAGTACGCGGACACGGTGCGCCGCCGACGCCTCGACGAGATCGGGTGGGCCATCGTCGACGTCTGGTGGCGAGATCTCGACCGTCCACAGTCCGTCACCGCCCAGCTTCGGCGGACGCTTCGGACCGCTGGGGAGCGAATGCGCGGTCACATCGAACCCGACGGGACGGATCTGCCCGCGGGATGAGAGCTCCGCGGTCGTCAACGGCTCGGATCTGCCATCGGTCACAGTGTCGTGCCTGGTTGGGAACACAGTTGACCCATCGGTAACAATGGAAAACCATGAACGTCATTGTCTGCGTCAAGCAGATCCCGGACCCGGCCGCGCCGGGTGCGCTGGATCCTTCCACCAACACGCTGAAGCGTGACGGCAAGCTCATCCTCGACGAATCCGACAGCTACGGCGTCGAGATGGCGCTGCAGCTCGTCGACAAGGCGGGTGGCGGCGAGGTCAGCCTCGTATCGATGGCCCCGAACGGCGAGGTCTCCGGTCTGCGCACGGCGCTCGCGATGGGCGCTGCGAAGGGCATCCTCATCAGCGATCCCGCGCTGCAGGGCTCGGACGCCCTCACCACGGCCAAGCTCCTCGCTGCGGCGATCACCCGGGCTGGCGGCGCCGACCTGATCATCGCCGCCACCGAGTCGAGCGACGGCTACACCGGCACCGTGCCGGAGATGATGGCCGAGGTCCTCGGCCTCCCGTCGGTCACCTTCGCCAAGGCGCTCACGATCGCCGACGGCAAGCTGGACGCCCAGCGCCAGACCGAAGACGGTTACGACGACGTCACCTGCACGCTGCCTGCAGTCGTCAGCGTGACCGCCGGTGTCGTCGAGCCTCGCTACCCGAGCTTCAAGGGCATCATGGCCGCCAAGTCGAAGCCGGTCGACACCGTCACCGCCGCTGACTTGGGCGTCACCTCGGTGGGCTGGGCGGGCGCCGGCCAGACCATCACCAACGTCGGCCAGGCCGAGGCTCGCGCCGCCGGCACCATCGTCGAAGACGATGGCGAAGGCTTCGCCAAGATCGTCGCTTACCTCGAGAACCTGAAGGTGATCTGAACATGAAGATCTGGGTCTTTGCACAAGAAGCAGCCGGCGCGCCCACCTCGGGCACGCTCGAACTGATCACCAAGGCACGCAGCCTGGGCGACGTCACAGCGTTCATCGGCGGCGACGCCAGCGGCGTCGCTGCTGCGCTCGGCGAGTACGGCGCGACCAAGGTGTACGCCACCGGCGATCTCGGCGGCAAGCTGCCCGGCGTCGCAGTCAGCGCGGCGATGAAGGCCGTCATCGACGGCGGCGACACGCCCGACCTGATCGTCTTTCCGCAGACCACCGAGGGCCGCGACATCGTCGCTCGCCTGTCGGTGAAGCTGGACAAGACGGTGCTCACCAACAACACGGGCATCGCCATCGAAGGCGACACGGTCAGCGTCACCACGCCGATCTTCGGCGGCAACACGCTCGTCACCACCACCTTCACCGGCACCGGCCCGTTCCTCGCGGCCTTCCGCCCGAAGAGCTTCGTGGCCGAGTCGGCCGGCGGTGCCGCCGCTGAAGTCGTCGCCGCTCCGGTGCCCGATCTCGGTGCCACCGGCGCCGCTGCGGTCACTGCCGTGCACGTCGAGGAGTCGAGCGGCCCGAAGCTCGACGAGGCAGCAATCGTCGTCTCCGGCGGCCGCGGCCTGGGCGAGGCCGACAAGTATTCGATGATCGAGACCCTTGCCAAGCTGTTGAAGGGTGCACCGGGTGCGTCCCGGGCCATCGTCGACGCTGGTTGGGTGCCCTACAGCTACCAGGTCGGCCAGACCGGCAAGGTCGTCAAGCCCACCGTGTACATCGCGGCCGGCATCTCCGGCGCCACGCAGCACATGGTCGGCATGAAGGGCGCGAAGAACATCATCGCGATCAACAAGGACAAGGAAGCGCCGATCTTCGGCATCGCCGATCTCGGCATCGTCGGTGACGTCCACAAGGTGCTCCCCAAGCTGATCGAAGCTCTGCAGGGGCGTTGATCCGGGCGGCTCAGGCCGCACATGCAGCACGGTCGAACGGGGCGGGTCCACACGGACCCGCCCCGTTCGCGTCGTCGGGGCGCGGCGAATCGGCAGGGGGGTGCGCCTAGGGTTGACGAATGCTCTTTCGTGAAGCGCTGCCGCGCGCCCCGAAATCTGCCCATCGACTCGCCAGCGTGTGGGTCGGAGCGCTGATCGCCTCCGCCGCAGCTCTGACCTCGATCGTCGACGTCGCCACGCCCGCACAC
>JAOBWO010000373.1 GCA_025463415.1 Acidimicrobiales bacterium
CGGCTCACCAGCGGCCTCGTCGAGCGGCTCGAGGTGATCGTGCGGTTCCTCGCCCTGCTGGAGATGTTCAAGCAGGGCATGGTCGAGCTCGACCAGACCGAGCGATTCGGCGACATCGACATCATCTGGGTGGCGGGCGGCGCGACCGTGTCCGTCGGCGCGTTGGCGATCGACGACTACGAGGGTTGAGTGACCTGCTCATGAGCGACCCCTACGACGCCTCGGCCATCGAACCGAACGCCATCGAACCCGACGCGGCCCGACCCGACCCGACCGAACCCGACGCCGCCGGAGCCGACGTTGAGGAGGCGTTCGACACGGCCGTGTCCGCACCCGCCACGCTCGACGCCGACATCGTCCGGGCCATCGAGGCGATCGTCCTCGTCGCCACCGAACCCGTCCCGGTCGATCAGCTGGCCCAGTTGCTCGAGCAGCCGGTGGGTGTCGTCGAGGAGCTCTGCAACGGCCTGGCTGCGGCCTACGACCACGCCGGCCACGGCTTTCAGTTCGTCAGGGTCGCCGGCGGATGGCGCTACCAGACCCATGCCGAGATGTCGCCGTACGTCGAGCGCTACCTGCTCGACGGGCAGCGGGCACGGATGAGCGGCGCGGCCTTGGAGACGCTGGCGATCGTGGCCTACAAGCAGCCGATCTCGCGCGCCCAGATCGCGTCGATCCGCGGCGTCGATCCCGACGGCGTGCTGCGCACGCTCGTGGCGCGTGGCTACGCGGCGCAGGTCGCGATCGATCCGGGCCCGGGACAGGCCGTGCTGTTCGGCACGACCCCGCAGTTCCTCGAGAAGCTGGGGCTCAACTCGCTGTCCGATCTCCCGCCGCTGGCGGAGTTCGTGCCCGGCGCCGAGGTCGTCGAGGCGCTGGAGCACGGTCTCCGTGCGCCCGACGCGGACCCGAAGCAGCTGCGCGCGAACACGCCGTCGCTGCCGGGGTCCGAGTGACGCACCGATGACCGAGCGCCCGCTCGAGAAGCCGCTCTGGGAGCAGTGGGCCGATCAACGCGCGACCGCGACGGGGGAGCGGCTCCAGAAGGTGCTCGCGCTGCGTGGCTGGGGCAGCCGTCGGCTGTGCGAAGAGCTGATTGCCGCAGGCCGGGTCGCGGTCAATGGCGAGATCGCGGTGCTGGGCCGACGAGTGGATGTCGACACGGATCTCGTCGAAGTCGATGGCGTGCCGATCGGTGTTCGTCCCGACATCGTCTACTACCTGCTCAACAAGCCGGCGGGAGTCATCACCACGGCCAGCGATCCCCAGGGCCGCCCAACGGTGGTCTCCCTCGTGCCGGACGAGCCGCGGGTGTTCTCGGTGGGTCGACTCGACGCCGACACCGAGGGCCTGCTGCTGCTGACCAACGACGGAGAGCTCGCCAACCGGATCTCCCATCCCAGCCACGGCGTCGAGAAGGAGTACCTCGCCTCCGTGACGGGCAACGTGCCCAGCAGCGCGTTGCACCGGCTGCGCGACGGCATCGAGCTGGAGGACGGCATGACCGCGCCTGCCAGGGCCAGTCAGCTGAGCCCCGGTCTGCTGCGGATCACCATCCACGAGGGACGCAACCGACAGGTGCGCCGGATGTGCGAGGCGATCGGCTTCCCCGTGCAACGACTGGTGCGGGTGCGGATCGGTCCCCTCCGCGACGCAACCCTGGCCCCTGGGCAGTGGCGCTCGCTGTTGCCGGACGAGGTCCGTCAGCTGGCAGAGGCAGTGGCCGGAGTTCCGCGCAGCTACGATCGTCGGCCGTGATCACACAGCGGCGAGCCAACATCATCGGCCTCGGGCTGATCGGTGGCTCGGTCGGGCTCGCGCTGCGCGAGCGCGGCTGGTACGTCACCGGTGATGATCACGACCAGGCTCGGATCGACCGTGCGTTGCAGATCGGCGTGCTCGACGAGCCGGGCATCGCCGAGGTCGTCGACGTCACGTTCGTCGCGACACCCGTCCTCACGCTGGCCGATCAGGTCAAGCGTGCGCTGGCCGAGACGACGGGCATCGTCACCGACGTCGGTAGCGTCAAGGGTGGCGTCGCCGACGCCATCGACGATCCCCGGTTCTGCGGTGGTCACCCGATGGCCGGCAGCGAGCTGGAGGGCCTCGACGGTGCCGACGCGACGATGTTCACCGGCGCAGTGTGGGTGCTCACGCCCACGGCCTCGACCGCCGACTCCACCTTCGCCGAGATCGCGTCCGTTGTGGCCGACCTCGGCGCCGAGGTCGTCGCCCTCGCTCCGGATCGCCACGACCAGGTCGTTGCAGTCGTCAGCCACGTGCCCCACCTCGCTGCGGCGACGCTGATGGGGTTGGCCTCGGCTCGCGGTGAGGAGCACGCTGCGTTGTTGCGGCTCGCCGCCGGTGGCTTCCGCGACATGACTCGCATCGCCAGCGGCCATCCCGGGATCTGGATCGACATCTGCATCGAGAACCGCGACGCGATCTTGGACGGGCTCGACGGCCTGATCGAGGGCCTCCAGGGGATGCGCACGATCATCCGCGACGACGACCGGGCCGCGCTCCACGAGCGGCTCCGCCACGCCCGCGAGGCCCGATCGAACCTGCCGATGCGTGCCGTCCAGCCCAGTGAGCTGGCCGAGGTGCGCATCCCCATCCCGGACCGCACCGGTGCCGCCGCCGAGGTGTTCACGCTGGCCGCCGAGCTCGACGTCAACATCGCCAGCTTCGAGGTCGTGCACAGCGTCGAAGGCAACCGCGGCGTGCTCGTGTTCCTCGTCGACGCGACATCGGCCGACGTGTTCCGCGGTGGCCTGCTGGCCCGTGGCTTCCGCCCGGCTGTCCAGCGACTCGACTGATGGCATCCGCCGACTCCGCCGTGTACCACGTCGCAGCGGTCCACCATCCGCTCGACGCGGTGGTCACCGTCCCCGGCAGCAAGAGCATCGCCAATCGCGCCCTGATCTGTGCGACGTTGGCCGACGGCGAATCGGTGCTCCACAACGTTCCCGGCGGCGACGACACGGCAGCGATGCTCGACTGTGTCGCACTCCTCGGCGCAGGCGTCGGGGTCGACCTCCACGACACGTCGACGGTCCGAGTCCACGGCACGCACGGGTCGCTGCACCCGGGACCACTGGTGCTGTCGACGCGCCTGGCCGGCACGACGTCGCGGTTCGTCACCGCGCTGTGCGCGCTCGGCACCGGCACGTACCTCATCGACGGTGACGCCCCGCTGCGGGGCCGCCCGATGGAGCCGCTGCACGATGCACTCGCCGCCCTCGGCGCCGAGGTGGTCGCGGGGGAGACGTGGGGCCACCTCCCCGTGTCGGTCACGGGAGTCGGTCGGCACTCGGCGATCGACGCTGCCGAGGGGTCCGTCGTACGGATCCGGGGCGACGTCAGCAGCCAGTACATCACCGCGCTGATGTTGATCGCGCCGTACCTGCCCGGCGGCCTGCGCATCGAGCTGACCACCGAGCTGATCTCGCGCCCGTACCTGTCGATCACGGCCGCGGTGATGGCCTCGTTCGGCGTCTCCGACGTCGTGGTCGGGGACGATCACGTCGTGGTCGGTGCGGGTCGGTACCGGGCCGGTGTGTACGTGATCGAGCCCGATGCGAGCTCGGCGAGCTACCCGCTCGCCGCCGCCGCGATCTGCGGTGGGCGGGTGCTCGTGCGCGACCTCGGCCCCGACGCGCTGCAGGGGGACGGCCGGTTCGCCGACGTCCTGGAAGCGATGGGATGCACGATCCGTCGCGACGCCGGCGGCACCACCGTCGAACGCGTCGGCGAGCTGCGCGGCCTCTCGATCGACATGGCCGACCTGTCCGACCT
>JAOBWO010000405.1 GCA_025463415.1 Acidimicrobiales bacterium
GTCGCCGACGCCCGCCACCCTACGCCGGGCCGCGAAGGCTCAGCAGCCGTTCTCGACGCCGATCTCGGTGATCGTGTCCGCGCCGTCGGTCTGGATCCGCAAGGAGCTGTTCAGGCCGCCGAGCAGGTGAGGTGCGTAGCTCGGGTACACGCTCTCCAGCGCGGCCACTGAACCACCGATCCCGAACGTGCTCGGCACGGAGTCGCCCGCCGCGGGTGTCGTGACGATGCCGGTCGGCGTCGCCGCCGGCTTCGGCACGACGAGATCGATGCCCCGGGCCGGGTCCGCCGTGCCGATCTGCCAGTTGGTCAGGTACTGGTGCGTGCCGTCGTCGGCGAAGAGGAACGAGAGGTCGCCCCAGATGATCACCCGCACGACGGAACCGACCCAGCAGTTGGCTTCGCTCTGGTTCGCGAGCACCGGGACGGTGTACCAACCGGTGTCGAGGCTCGGCGGGCCGAGGACAGGGATGACGACAGCCAGCAGCGTCTCCGGGCTGGGGCTGTTGGTGCCGGGCGCGTTGCCGGCGTCGAAGCCGAAGATCCGACCGGTCTCGAGATCGATCCGGCGGAGATCCGATCTGGCCATCGATCCCACGACCGTCGTGGCGAGTTGGTCCCATGTCGCGCCACCGTCGGTGCTGACGATGCCGATCCCCGGCGGGGTCTGGACGACGATCGGAGCGCCCGGCAACCGCGTGATCGTGTACTCGTAGGCAGGGACCGGCTGCGCCGATTCGCTGAACCGCTGCACCTCGGTCCATGTGCTGCCGCCGTCCACGGACCGAACGATGGAGAACCGTCCGTCGGACCGCTCGTAGCCGACGACGATCGTGTCTGCGTCGGGCAGCACGATGAACGACACGGCCGGTGTGGTGCCTGTCCCATCATTGGCCTGGGTGCTCTCCGGCAATGGGCTGGTGTTGGCGAAGGCCGTCCCACCGTCCGTCGACCGGGCGAGACGGATGGACACCGGTGGGTCGGCGAAGTCGGAGCGTGTGCATGCCACGATCAGCGTCGTCCCGTCGTTCGTCGCGGCCACCGAGGCCACGTCCGCCTCGGGGTCGGCGACTGAACACGGAGGTTGCCATGCGACCCACCGACCGTCGACGAGGCGAGCGGCGTCGACGAGGACACGGTCGTTGTAGGCGATCCAACCGCCGGCGCCACCGAGCGCGATCGATGCGTCGAACACGGGGCCCGCGCCCGGCTGGATGGCGAGGTCCGACATGGCGAAGTCGTCGGCTGCGACTGCCGACGTGAAGATCCGCAACGTCGTGGATCCATCCGCTGCCGAATCGAACGCCACCACGTGCACGGCACCGTTCGCGGTCGCGAGTGCCATCGGCGAGGCGTTGCCCGAGTCGAGCGTGATGACGGCCCACGAGGCGCCGCCGTCGTGGGTGGCGACCAGGACACTGTTCCCGTCGGTGTCATTGCCGAGCAGCCAGCCGTTGTGTTCGTCGGCGAAGCCCACCGACAACGAGCCATCCGATGCCGAGAGCGGGGCGGGCGGATCGACGGTCTGCCACGAGACCCCGCCGTCGGTCGTGTGCAGCAGCACCGCTGCGGTGGAGCCGTCCGCGTTGTCGACGGCACTCCCGACGTACCATCCGTCGAGCACGGTGGGGAAGGACACCGAGCGTGGCGTCAGCTGCGGCACGGTCATGCCCACGACCGGGACGATCGACGGCGGCGTCGTCGCTCCCGTCGTTGCCGTTGGCCCGGTGGAGGCAGACGTGGTCGCCTCCGTGTCCGTCGATGTGGACGGCATCGTTGCTGTCGTACCCGGACCTGCGGGAATCGTTGTCGGCGCGGCAGGCCGCGTCGTCGCCACCGTGCTCAGGGTCGGGCTCGACGTCGCCAAGGGTGCAGTGGGGTCGGGATCGGTGACCGCGATCCGGTCGGAACGGTTGGTCACGACGAACGCGGCAACTGCCGCCGCCGCGACCGCGCCGGCACCGACGACGGCGAACCAACGGCGCTGTGCGCGACGGAAAGCAGCGGCGCCAATCGCAATCGGCTCGACCACGACCTCGGTGGGCGACGACCCGCGATCGGCCGTCGTCGCCAGGGTGTGCTCCAAGGCCGCGGCGATCGTCGTGCGGATCGACGCGCGGCTGCTCGCCGGCATGGGTTCGCCCGCGTGCTCGAGGAGCGCCTTGAACTCGTCGTCGTCACTCATCGTTCCGCTCCGTTCGTGCCGGTGTATTCGGTCCGCAGCGCCTCGCGAGCGCGGACCAACAGCGATTCGGTGGCATGCACCGTGCGGCCCAGCGCAGCGGCAACGTCGACCACCGTCATGTCGTCGATGTAGCGCAGCACCAGCGCGGCACGCTGCGCGTCCCCGAGACGCGACAGCGCCTCCATCGCGGGTGTCGGTGCGTCGACATCGGTGCTGCCGCGACGTTCGAAGGCGCGGCGTTGGGTTCGCTCGGCGCGGTCGCCACGGCGGAGCTGATCGAGGAACCGGCTCCGGCAGGTCGTGATCGCCCAGCCCACATCGACGGGTTCGTCACGTCCGGCGCGCACCTGCCGAACCAGCGTCAGGAACGTGTCCTGGACGAGGTCGTCAGCACGCGAGCGGTTGCCACCGACGAGCCGACTCGCATACCGGTACACGTCGTCGCTCACTCGGTCGTAGAACGCGAGCACCTCAGCGTCGGTCAGCACCGCTCTCCCTTGGACGACCACCCGTGCCTGCACATCTTGCTCGACGCCGCTGGAGACGTGGATCCGTCGCGCCGCGACAAGTTTGTGGCTACTGGCCGACGATCATCGCGCGGATGCCGAGTCCCATCAGGAACAGACTGCCACCGCCATAGAGCAGGTAGGTCTTGCCCTTCAGCTGCGGCCGATAGCTGTAGATGATCGCGACCGCGATGATCGCGACGAAGCCGTAGAACGCGTGGAACTTGGGGAAGGTGTACTTGTACTTGTTGACGAGGGCGACACCCATCGCCACCTGCACGAAGATCGCGACCTCGGCCAGCCCGATGAACCACCACAGAGCACGCGTGCGCAACGCGGTGTACCGGTGCGCCAGCAACGACCAGCCGCCTGCGAACCCGTTGCCGATGATCACGAACCATGCCCAGTTCTTGTGCAGGTCGTAGAGAGCCAGTGCGGTCAGAGCAACCAACGCCTTCGGTGGGAGTTCAGTTGCCCGCCGCGGCGACGGCGGCGTGCGACTTGGCCTGTGCCTCCGCGTAGGCCTGCGCCGCGATGTCGACGAGGTCGGCGATCTCGGCGTCGTCGAAGCCCGCGAGACGACGGAAATTGCGGGCCAGGTGGACGGGGCTCTCCGCGTCCTCGCCGCGGAACCCACCGAAGCTGAACAGCTTGTCGACGGCGCGCTGGAACTCGAGCGCGTCCTTCTGTCGCTGCGGATCGTTGACGGTGAGCTTGCGCAGCCAATCGCTGCCCATCTTCACGTGGGTGACCTCGTCGGCCAGCATCCAGTCCTCGCAGAACTCGAGCACGGGATCGGTGAGCTCGGTGCCGAAGTTCTTCATCGTCGTGAACACGTCGATCGCGAGGCCTTCGAGGGCTCGGTTGACGCCCGTCAGACGCAGCACGGGGTCGGGGTTGCACGCGGCTTCGTACAGCATCGTCTGCTCGGCGAACTCGCCGATCTCGCTGCCCATGTGCTCGCTGAGCTTGCAGCTGATCTCCACGTGCCGAGCTTCGTCCCAGCACTGGCGGGCCATGTCGAGCTTCATCGTGAACGGTGCCTGCTCGCGCTCGTTGCCGGTCTCGAAGTCGAAGCAGGTGCGGCCCGCGCCTTCGAGCGCCTGGATCTCGCCGACGAAGATGCCATGCATCAGGCCGCGCGCGTTGTCGCTGGCATTGCGGGCCGTCGGCGCGAGGCCGTTGGTCTGCGCTGACGGGTGGACGTTGCGCGGGTCGAAGACCGTCTCTTCGATGCGCACGTGCTGGAAGCGCTCGTCGCGGGCCAGCTCGGCGACCGGCAGCATCTTCTTCATCGCGTCACCTCGATCATCGTGTCGGGCCCGTCCGGAGCCTGTCGACGCAGCTTACCCACCGGCGTTCAGTCCGACGTGCAGTTCTGCCCACCGAGCAGGGTCGTCACCGATCCCCGGGGGCCGGTATCGGTGAGGAACGCCGTCAGCCCGTCAGTGAGCTCCGCGGTCGGTGTGGCGACGCTGTCGTCGGTGATCACCTGCGCCCCGGGGTAGTCCTTGAGCAGCTCGTCGATGGATGCGCCGATCGTCAGGCCGACGACCGTGGTCATCCCTGCGGGGTTGATGGACGTGCCGAAGGGCGGCCCGTAGCGCCAGGCGAAGAAGTGCCGACGGCCGGACGAGACGTCCGATTCATCGCCGAAGGTGAGGCGCAGGTCGTTCCAGAAGACGATCCGCGCCGACGTGCCCGTGCAGCCGACCTCGACCCCGCCGACCCATCCGGTGTCGGCAGTGGGCGTACCGAAGATGCCACTGATGTAGCTGATCACCTCGTCCGGATCGTTGCCGAAGGTCGCGTCACCGACCCCGTCAGCGCGCAACGGCAACGCTGCACCGGGAGGTTCCGTCGTGGTGGTGGGCGGCTCCGTGGTGGTCGTCGGGGGCGAAGTCGCGACTGTGGAGGTGGGCAGCGGTGCCGTGGTGGTCGTGGGCAGTGGGGTGGGAGCCGTTGTCGGAGCGACGGTGGTGACCGGGATCGTCGTCGTCGTGGCCACCGCTGTCGTCGTGGTGTACAAGGTCGTCGCGCCGGTGTCCGGCCGCGAGCTGCTGCACGACACTGCCAGCACTGACAGACCCACCCCGGCGACGACCGTGGTCCATGCGCGGCGGCTCATGTCGAAGAGTCTGCCGGATCGACCCACCGCGCCCGTGTCACCCATGCGTCGGCGCGGGTGATCGTCAACGGATGAGGGTGTCGGCCTCGTGCCCGGCCTCGACGAGATGGAGCCTGCCGTCGACCACGTCGACGACGGTGATCGAGCAGTTGTCGAGGCTGCGGATCACCACGGCGTCGTCGCCGACAGCCACCCCTATCGCGGCGTTGATCGCCACGAAGTGGCTGGCGACGACCGTGTCGTGCTGCAACGACAGGAGGCATTCGGCAACGCCGTCCCGGAACGCGGCGTAGCGCGGGCCGAGCGCGGTCCACGTGCCGGACATCGCACCGCGCAGCCAATCGACACGCTCTCCCATCGG
>JAOBWO010000422.1 GCA_025463415.1 Acidimicrobiales bacterium
CGCCGACGTCGGCATCACGCACGCGGAGCCGCTGACGTTGGTCAGATCGACGATCCATTTGATGTTGCCCATGGCCGCGGCGCCAGAGTCGGTGAAGGTCACCGTGAACTCATTCGCCGTGCACGCCGACGGAGAGCCACCCAGAGGTGGCGCCGACGCCGACGACGCCACGGTCGGCGCGGACGATGACGGTTCGGTGGTCGGCGTGGTGTCTGCTCCGCGGGTGTCGACGGTCGAAACATCAGTCGTCGCGGGAGGCGCAGTCGTTGGCGCGAGCGATGACCCGGCACCATGACGGGCACTGACGAACAGCACGCCGATGACGATCACTGCCCCGATGACACCAACGGCCACCACGAAGCGCCTGGACGGGGCCCGACGCGGTGGCACAGCTCGCGACGTGTCGCCAGCGAGTCGTTGCATGTCATCGAACGATGGCGCAACCGGTGCGGCATCGCCGACCTCGTGCAACACACGACGAACGGGCGGTGTGATCTCGGAGTTCGTCATCGGAGAGCCTCCTCAAGAAGACGGCGGCCCTGGGTGAGCGCTCGCTCGACACTGCGCGACGAGATCTGCAGGGTCGCTGCGATCTCGGCCACTGTCATCTCCGGCCAGTAGGACATGAACAGCACCGACCGATGCCTCAGCGACAAACGACCCAGCGCATCACGGACTTCGGCGCTGATCGTCGACTCGGCCACCCTCGACGAGCTCATCGCTCGCTCTTCACGTTGGCGACGACGCCGATCGGCTCGCCACAGCATCTGAGCCTCGTTCGCGACGACACGGAACAGGTATGCACGCTGCTCCCTGACTTCGCCCCAACCCGGCGCAGACATCGCCTTGAGCACCGCCGAGACGAAGAGATCCTCGGCCCGCGACGGACCGACGAGCGTCGTCGCGAACCGGATCAACTCATCCGCGTGCTTTCGATAGACGGCCTCGTCGAGTCCCATTAGTGATCAGATTCCACCGGGCGTCCAATGCCGCCATCAGATCACAAGATCGGCAACCCACCACGCGGCGCGAGTTGGATCCGGATTGGCGGGATCGCCGCTCATCGCGCAGTCGCGCTCCTCCGAGATGTCCCAGAACTGCCGTGGGGATGCACACGAAGGTGCAGAGCGCTCCTTCACGGCGGCCAGCCAAGCTGGTGCCCACTCCCCTGAGGGATCTCACCCGGGTGAGATCCACGATCAGGTGAGGCGCCGTTCCGCCGCTTGGTCGATGGTGGTTGCATGACCACGACGACAAGAACTGTTCTCCCCATTCGTCTCGCCGCGGTTGCGTTCGCCGCTGCGTTCGCAGCCGGATGCGGCACCGACGCGGTAACGAACGCTCCCTCGCCACCACCTTCGGCCGTCACCACGGTGGAGACAGTTGCAACCTCCACGACCCACGCCACTCCCACAACCGGTGCCGCTGCGACAACCAGTACCCCTCCGACATCAAGTGCCGCGTCGACAACTGCTGCCTCTGCGAGCGGTTCCGTGCAGCGTTTGCTCGACAAATGGGCCAGCGAAGGTCGTGGCGGCGTCGCCGTGGCGCTCGCCAGTCACGACAACGAGCTGACCGTCGCAACAGCCGGCAGCGCCGGACCGAGTGGCGGCACCATCGAGCCGAACTCGATGTTCCGAGTCGGGAGCCTGTCGAAGACATTCGTCGCAGCAATGCTGCTCCAACTCGTCGACGAAGGCACAATCGGCCTCGATGACCTCGTCATCGACCACGCCCCCGAACTGACAATCGCCGACGGTGTCACAATCCGCCAGCTCCTCTCCCACCGCAGCGGCCTCCCCGACTACGCCGACGGCGAACTCGCGCCAGCGGTGCTCGCTGACCCAGCCAAGACATGGACTCCAGCAGACGTCCTCGAACTCGTCGCCAACCAACCGCGCGACTTCGAACCGGGCGCGCAGTTCGCCTACTCGAACACCAACTACATCGTCGCGGGACTGCTGCTCGAACACATCACCGGGATGACCCTGGCAGAGAACCTGCAGTCGCGGATCGTCGAGCCACTCGGTCTCTCCAACACCTACTTCGCCCCCGACAACGCACGCACACCGATCGGAGGGTTCTCGAACTCGCTGCCCGGCGGTGACACCAACGGCGCCTCCTACCGTGCACTCGAGACCGCAGCCGGCGCCGCCGGTGCCCTGGTGTCGACGGCGGCCGACCTCTCCACGTTCATCCGGGCGCTCGCGCACGGCCAGCTCCTCAAGCCAGCCACCTATGCGGAGATGACCAGAGGACTGCCCGAAGACGGCCAGAGCCTTGGCGTGTTCGCCGCCGACCCACCCTCTGCCACTGGAATCTCGAACAGCGGTGCAGTCCCCGGCTTCATTGCCTACATGCAGTACGACCCGGTCACCGAAGACCTCTTCGTGCTCCTCCTCAACGACGACACCCGGTCACCAGAACAACTCGGCACCGACCTGTCAGAAATCATCCGCAGCAGCTGAACCTCAACCCACCAGACAAGGAAACACTGAAATGTTCGAATACAAGGTCCTGACCACACGCGACAACCGCTTCACCGGCGGGTTCGACCCCGACACCCTCGAAGCCACCCTCAACAGTTTCGCCAGCGAAGGGTGGAAGCTTGTCGACGCGATTTCCACTGCCAATCTGATGAAGTCAACGAAGGCCGAAATGATCATGATCCTCGAACGCGCCACAGCCGGCACCTGACCGAGGCCGTCGTCAAACGGATACCTGCGCTCCAATGAGCGGTTCGCTCTCAGCAGGATTCGTCGATGAGATCTCTTGATTTCCGTCAGCTCGACCGACCCGGTCTTCCGAACTGTCTGCAACGACAAGGCTGATCGACGCGCTCGACGTCGGTCGACGACTCATCCAGCCGGGCCAGCCGATGATCACGTCGGGTGCGCAGCGACGTAGCGCTGGTCCCTGTCGGCTCGCACGCGGTGGCAGATACATCCGAAGACGATCCAACGACACGTCTGCGCCAACACGTTCCGATCCCGCCGTTGCTCCCCGGTGCGAGAGCGCTCCGATTCGCAATGCACGCGATCGTCGCCCATGAGGAACGGACCGCCGACGTTGAGAGCAAGGCCTGGATGGTGTCCGCACTGGTCTGATCGGTCACCGGAATCGAGCGAGCGTAGGTGTTCAGCGTGACCGCAGGGCTGGCAGTGTCCGAGCGCCGAGACGACACCTGCGGCACGGGGACGCCGGCGGCCAGAAGTTGCGTGGCATGGCCTCTGACCTGGTGCGCCCCCTGGGGCTCGAACCCAGAACCAATGGATTAAAAGGCAGCCCGAATACCGGAACGACGGCTCTGAGCAGGCACGACACGGACGCTCAGGAACTCTCGGCGCACCGGAGAACCGTGGGAAATCGGCGATCGTCCCCAAACGTCCCCAAGCGCCGCCCATTCATCAGGCGCACAGATCGCCGGCTCGCGACGCACTTCTTCTCTTCGAAACGATCGAGGGAGCGAAACGTCCCCAATCGCACCGCCGCCGTTCGAACGCTCC
The DNA here is from genome assembly GCA_025463415.1 of Acidimicrobiales bacterium. Lineage (GTDB taxonomy): Bacteria > Actinomycetota > Acidimicrobiia > Acidimicrobiales > Ilumatobacteraceae > WLMZ01. The sequence goes on from JAOBWO010000422.1 coordinate 3,507, forward strand.
GATCGCTGGCTACGCGATCGTTCTCGATCGGCGGCCGCGCGTGGTGCGCTCTCCGTTGCGAAACGATCTCCGCTGTCGGGGATCTTGAGCGCGCTTTCTGCTCGAATCGCGTATTCCGTGACTAGCGCGGAACGGCAGATCTGCATCTCTCATTCGGGACGGTCGGCGTCGAGGGGCTCCACGATGCTTGCGCGTTCGTCGGACGCGAACCACGCCTCGTGGGCGCCATTGAAGATCGCTGTCTCCCGCTCGAATGTCGCTTCCAACTCGGTTTGGGAGGGAGCACGACCAAGGACACTTGTCAGGTAGTCGATCTCAGTCATCGCGATCCCCGGTCCCCACCACCACGACCTCACAGCCTTGAGCAGCGCGAGATCGTTCGGGTCACAGTGCTCCTCGGACCAGTGGCGTCGGAACTCGTCAAATGCCTGTGCGAACGGCGAGGTGCCGTGGAGCTTGGCGATCTCCTCCGCAGTGACTTCGCTTGCCATCGCTCCTCCTTCCGTGCAGCCCCATGAGCCAAGCATGCCCCACGGCATTGACGCGGAGCGGCAGATCGGGCGCGGCCGTCAGCGCACAATCGTGGTGATGATCTTGCCGATCCCGAGGCCGATGAAGAGCGCCGCCATCACGAAGCCAGCTGTGTTAGCGCTCTTATTCCGTCGCTTCCACTCATCGAGTGTCGGGTTGCTGATCTGAGCCGAGAACCACGGCACCTCGGTGCGTTCGGCCGTGATGCGGCGGCTCCTCCTCGCCATCAGCATTGCGAACACTCCCATTGCAATCACTTCGAATCCAGTAACCATCAGCTGCTCCCATTGTGGTTCAGCACCACGAGGCGAGACTCAAAGGATAATCCCGCACGTCAGACGCGACGAGCGCCGAATGCCCGGTCGTCGCGCTGGACGCAAGCGCGATCAGCGATGCAGAACAACGAGCGCCGAGCGGCAGTTCGGTTGCGGTCAAGTCGGGCAGGCGCCACCAGTGACCTCGACCAGTGCGTCGATTCCGCCACCGGCCGAGA
>JAOBWO010000434.1 GCA_025463415.1 Acidimicrobiales bacterium
GCCGGCCGGTGATCTGTGGGCGCAGCGGCACTCCGTCCGCACTGGCGTCGCCGATGATGTCGAGCAACCGCCGCCAGTCGTCCGGCGCGATGTCGTGTTGGAGGAACCCGAACGTGATCGGCCGGCCGGTCTCCTTCGCCAGCCGCCGCATCCACGACACCTCTCGGTCCGGAGCGGACATGTCCTCGCCCTGGATGCCGGCCGGTGCGAGTTCGAACACGCCCCGCCCGACACTCGCGAGCGCACGGCCGAGCGCGAACAGCTCGTCCTCGGCGGCGAACGTGCCGGGCACGGGCTCACCGTCGACCGCCTTGTGGAGGATGGTCCGCGAGGTCGACACGCCCACCGCGCCTGCTTCGATGGCCTCGACGACGATTGCCGCCATCGCGACGAGGTCGTCGGGAGTGGCCGGTTCGTTGCGCGCGCCACGGTCGCCCATGACGTAGGCCCGGATCGCGCCGTGCGGCGCGAGGGCTGCGACGTCGAGTGCCAACGGCGTCGAGTCGATCGCGTCGAGGTACTCCGGAAACGTCTCCCACGACCAGCGGATGCCCTCGTGCAGCGCGGTGCCGGGGATGTCCTCGACGCCTTCCATCAGTCCGATCAGCCACTCTCGCTTCGCGTGCTTGACGGGGGCGAATCCGACGCCGCAGTTGCCCATCACCAGCGTCGTGACCCCGTGCCAACTCGTCGGCGACAGCGTCGGGTCCCAGGTGACCTGGCCGTCGTAGTGCGTGTGGATGTCGACGAACCCCGGTGTGACCACCATCGCTGAGGCATCGATCTCCTCGTGACCGTCGACCTCGACGCGTCCGACCTCGGTGATCCGTCCGTGGTCGATGGCAACGTCGGCGTGGCGCGGCGCACCGCCACTCCCGTCGACCACCAACCCGCCGCGTATCACGAAGTCGTGCATCGAGCCCCCAGATCAGCGGCGCACGAGGTGAGCCGTGCGGTCACTGTGCCACGATCGGCCGCGCCGTTTCAACGCGCAGCAACGACGCCTGCGGACTGGACGCGTGAACGGCCCACTTCCGCCCGTTGTGAGCGTCCAGTGTCCGCTCCGGGCGGACACCGATCCGCTCAGAAGCGCACCGCGGTGCGAATTCGGGCCGACAGGTCGCCGAACAGCGAACCGTGGTGCGTCTTTGAGCGTGAAGCCGGCCGCCGCAGCCGGCCCGGCGCAGCCAGCACCCCCCATCTCACCGCGGGTTACGGGCCGAAGGCCCATCGGGGCCGGGGCGAGCGGTTGAGGAGGTCGCGCCGGGCTGCGGCCGGAGCTGGCGTCACCGTCGGACACGTTCTGGAGGTCGCGCCGCACCCCGATCGGGCTGAGCACGAGCAACTCGCGGATGTGCGGATCATCGCCGAACGCGACGACCGACAGCTCGCGCATCGCGTCGAACGCGTCGACCGACATGACACCGATCTCGAGTCCGGCCGGCGTCTGGTCGGTCATTCAGCTCCGGCCGAGGCCCTCGAGCGCGAGTCGCTTGGCGGCCTTGTAGTCGGCCTTGCCGTTCGGGGCGCGCGGCACGTCGTCGACGAAGATGACCCGCTTCGGGGCCTTGTAGCCGGCGAGCTCACCCTTGACGGACGCGATGACGGCAGCCTCGGTGACGCTTGCGTCGTCCTCCTTCGACGCGACGGCGGTGACGGCCTGGCCGAACTTGTCGTCCTCGATGCCGACGACGAGGCAGTCGAGGATGCCCGCATAGCGCTTGACCGCTTCTTCGACCTCTTCCGGGAAGACCTTCTCGCCGGCGGTGTTGATGACCTGGCTGCCCCGGCCCAGGAGCTCCAGCGAGCCGTCGGCGTTGACGCGCGCCATGTCTCCCGGGAACGAGTAGCGCAGACCGTTGATGACCCGGAACGTGCGCGCCGACTTCTCCTCGTCCTTGTAGTAGCCGAGCGGCACGTTGCCTCCGGCGGCCACCATGCCGACCTGGCCCGAGCCGGGCTGCACCTCCTGGTCGTCGTCGGTGAAGACCTTGGTGGTGGGCACCGAGCTGAACTTGGCGGTCTCGGCGGGCATGCCGCGCATCGAGATCTGCATGCCCATCGTGCCCTCCGTGGAGCCCATCGCGTCGAGCAGCATCGTCTGCGGGATGCGTTCGAGCAACTGCTCCTTGACCTCGGACGTCCACATGACCCCGGAGGAGACGATGATCTTCAGGCTGCTGGTGTCGTACGGCGTTCCGGCCTCCGTGGCGTGGTCGAGGGCGTGCACGATCGGCTTGGCGAAGGAGTCGCCGACGATCACGAGGTTCGTCGCCCGTTCGGTCTGCAGCACCCGCAACAGCTCGTCGCTGTCGAGCGAGCGCGCCTGCAGCGTGATCACCGTGCCGCCCATCAGCAGCGGCGCCATCGCGCCCAGCCACATGCCGGTGCCGTGCATCAACGGGCAGGCAGGGATGCTGATCGCCAGGTTGCCCTTGGCGATCGCGTCGGCGACCAGCCCGGCGATCAGCGACGCGTCCGTGGGCGGCGCCACGCCCAGCAGCGGGAAGCTGCTCTGCACGAGCCCACCCGTCTGGCCGCCCTGCGCGTACATGACGCCCTTGGGCATGCCCGTGGTGCCCCCGGTGTAGAGCATGTAGAGGTCGTCTTCGGCGCGGGTGATGCGCGGCATCGGATCCGTCTCGGCGATGAGTGCGTCGTAGTTCATCGAGCCCGGCACCTGTCCGAGCGGGCCCCCGTCGTCGACTTCGATCAACAGCTTCAGCTTCGGAAGGCGGGGCAGCACCCGAGCGACCCGCTCACCCAGTGACGAGTGGAAGACGATGCCCTCCGAATCGCTGTTGTCGAGCAGGTACCACAGCTCTTCGTCGAGGTAGCGGTAGTTGACGTTGATCGGGACGCCGCGCATCTTGAACCCGGCGTACTGGGCCTCGAGGTACTCGTTGCCGTTGTACATGTAGAGCCCGATCTTGCTGCTCGGCCCGAGGCCTGCGGCGACGAACGCCGCAGCGATGCGCGCCGAGCGTTCGTCGTACTCGGTCCAGCTGCGACGGACATCGCCGTGCACGATCGCCGCCTGGTCGCCGAGGCGGTCGGCGATCGATTCCCAAACGGTTGCGAATTGCAACTCCATGGTCGGCAGGTTACGCCTGCCGGGAGATCAAGCCGTGGCCCAGACCAGCAGCTCTGTGACGTCCGTAGTCGCGGTGACTCGTAGTCCGCCGGCATCGGTGAGACGAGCCGCCGCGCCCTGAGCCAGCGATGCGCCGGTCTCCAGCTCGGCGAAGCCGAGTGCGACGAACGCGTGCACGTGCGGATCGTCGGGCAGGGTCACTGCCTCGCCCGCGTCGAGTCGAGCTCCCCACAGCACAGCGCCGCGCTGATGGATCGTGATCGCCGCGTCGTGACCAATGCCGGATGCGATCGGCACCAGGCCGCCCTTGGCCAGTTCGGCATTGATGTCGAGCTGTTCGTACCCGGGCTTCACGCCGTTGGTGTCGGGCAGCACCCACATCTGGATGAAGTGCGCCGGCTCGTCAGGGCTCGGGTTCATCTCGCTGTGGCGGATGCCGCTCCCGGCCGACATCCGCTGGGCGAGGCCTGGGTAGAGGAGGCCGTTGTTGCCCTCGCTGTCGCGGTGGGCCACCTGACCGCTGAGCACCCACGTGACGATCTCCATGTCGCGGTGGCCGTGCGTGCCGAACCCCGCACCCGCCGCAACGATGTCGTCGTTGTTGACGAGGAGCAGCCCGTGCTGCAGGTGCTGGCGGTCGTGGTGCTCGCCGAAGTTGAAGGAGTGCTTCGAGTCGAGCCAGCCGATGTCGGTGACGAAGCGATCCTCTGGTTGCTGGATGGTGATGCTCATGTCAGGTGGAACATTATTGCGCGCGCAACTATTCCGCAAGACCGCGCTGGATGAATCGGATCGGGAGCGCACGGGTACCATCCGCGCATGACTGCACCCTGGCAACCGGTCGCTTCCGAGGTCTTCTCGCTGTTCGACGGCATCGAGTGGCGCGCTCAACGGTCGCTCGATCTCGGCATCCTCGGCCCGATGCGCCATGCGATCGCCGCGATCATCGGCGGCGACTCGGAGTCGCTCGGCGACGGACCGGCGGCCACCTCCGCCGATCCCCGGGTCGCTCCGTGCATCGCGTTCGCCGAGCAGTTCGTGATCGACGTCGCCGGCACCACGGCCGAGCAGCGCAACGCGATGTTCGGCGCGATGGGCGCTGACGCGTTCACCTTCACCCAGGTGCTGTTCGTGTCCGACGTCTTCGCCCGGGCGCGGATCGCTCTCGGCCGGCTGTTCGACACGCCCTACCTGATGTCGGAGGGCGATCCCCAGGAGGCCGAGCTGTGGCCGATGCTGGAGCGGTTCATGCAGCAGGTGGCGCTGCTCAAGGCGCTCGATCCGTTGACCACCGAGCTGGTCCGGCTGCGCGGGGCCCGCGTGCACAACTGCCGGCTCTGCCGGAGCCGCCTCAGTGTGCGCGCTCTCGATGCCGCCGGGGGTACCGAGGTCTTCGACGAGCTCGACGACTACGAGCACGCCTCGTTCAACGAACGGCAGCTCGTCGCGCTCCGGCTCACCGATGCGCTCGTCACCCAGCCGTCGGCG
>JAOBWO010000443.1 GCA_025463415.1 Acidimicrobiales bacterium
GACTTCACCCAGAACGGGGTCGGCAAGACGCTGGTCGCGCCGTTCAGCATCCGCCCCGCGGCGGGTGCGCCTGTCTCCGTGCCGATCGAGTGGTCCGAGCTCGATGATCCAACGCTGCGCGCGGACCGGTGGACGATCCGGACCATCGGTGGACGGATTGCCGAGGCCGGCGATCCGCTTGCTGATCTGATCGGGATCCAGCAGCCGCTGCCGGAACCCTGAACTGTCGAACCCGGAGCCGAGACGAGCTCCGCCGAGGATGCTTCACGTCAGCGGCCGACCGCTCGTTCCAACTCCGCCTTCGACATCTTCGAGCGGCCGGGGATGTTCTGCTTGCGCGCCTCGCCGTAGAGCTGGTCACGAGTGCGCCCGCCTGGGCCAGTGTGCGAACGCAGCCCGCCGCGACGACCCGACGAGATGTCGTCGGTGGAGGTCTTGCTGGCCTGATTCGCCTCGCCCGCACGAGCTCGTTCCTTGTTGACGGTGCGCGCGGCGATCTCCTCGGCGGTGTCCTCGCCGGTGCCGCGCTCACGCAGACCAGACTTGATGTGTTCGTACTGGCGCTCTCGCTTGGCGCTCCACGCTTGCTGGGGCATTGCGGTCCTTTCAGATGAGATGCGCGCCCAACTACCCATCCAGACGGCCCCCTCAAACCGGATCGATGACATGATGTACGGCGTGAGTGACAGGACCCGACGATTGCACCGGCTCCCGGTGTTCATCTTCCTGGCCGGTCTGGCCGTGTTCGTGGCGCTGGCCATCGCCTGTCGCGGCCTGTTCGTGCAGAACGAGCAGCGTCTGCTGCAGCAGCGCACCAACGAGGCCGGGCTGGTGCTGACGAGCAGCATCGCCGGCGTTCGCGCTCCGCTCGACGCTGCCGCCGCCCTGGCGGTGGCGACGAAGGGCAGCTCAGCAGATTTCGAGCAACTGATGGCGCCCTCCGTCGGAGACGGCAAGGCGTTCGCGTCCGCCGCGCTCTACCGGGTCGGCGACACGGCACCCGTCGCCACGGCGGGCGACGCGCCCGCAATCGCGTCGACGGGGACGGCCGGCGTGCAGGACGTCGTCGATCGCGCCCTCGCCAATCCGTTCGTCATCGTCGACCTCCTGGCCCACAGCCAACGGCGGCTCGGCTACGCGGTCCGCGATGCCGGCACATCGCCCGAGTACGTGGTCTACGCGGAGCGCACGTTGAGCGCCAACCCCAACGTCCGGCGGCGCACCGAGCAGCCGTTCTCGGGCCTCGACTACGCGATCTACCTCGGCGACACCACGGCCGGCGACCACCTCCTGGGCGCGAGCCTCCAGGAGCTCCCCATCACCGGACGCAACGCGCGCGAAACCGTGCCGTTCGGAGATTCGACGCTCCTGCTCGTGATGACCCCGCAGGGCCATCTCGGCGGCGAGGTGTTCGCCAACCTGTGGTGGATGGTGCTGACGGTCGGAGCACTGTTCTCGTTCGTGGTCGCCTTGCTCGCTCATCGCCTCCAGTTGCGACGTGACACCGCGCTCGCCCTCGCCGAGGACAACGCGCGGCTCTTCGCCGACCAGCGCGAGATCGCCGAGTCGCTCCAGCTGAGCCTGCTCCCACAGCACTTCGACGCGCCACCGGGTGCGGCGGTGACCGTCCGGTACTGGCCGGCGGGGTCCGCCAGCCTCATCGGCGGCGACTTCTACGACGTGTTCCAGGTCGATGATGAGCGCTGGGCGATCATGATCGGCGACGTCTGCGGCAAGGGCATCGAGGCCGCCGGGCTGACGGGGCTGGCCCGCCACACGGTCCGAGCTGCCGCTCGGCACGAACGACTCGCCTCGCGCGTCCTCCATGCCGTGCACATCGGGCTCGGGGATCAGCGGCCGGCCACCTTCTGCACCGCGTGCTTCATCTACGCGACGCCTGACGACGACGGCTCGGTCTCACTCGATGTGTCACTGGGTGGTCACCCCCAGCCGATCCTGCGCCGCCGGTCCGGCACGGTGGAAGCGGTCGGCGAGCCCGGCACGCTGCTGGGCATCGTCGCTCCGTCACTGTCGGACACGACGGTGCGGGTCGAGGACGGCGACACGCTCGTCCTCTACACCGACGGCCTCACCGATGCGCCTGGGGCGCAGGCCGTCACCGTGGAGCAGATCGTGCAGTTGCTCGACGAGATCGGAGGCGAGTCGATCGAGCGGATCGCCGACGACATCGGCGCGTTGAAGCGATCGAACCGTCCGACCGGCAGCAGCGACGACACGGCGCTCGTGGTGCTCCGCTTCGGCGTCAGCGGAGCGAACGATCGAAGCGAACGCACCGAGGTGCCCGCAGGCGCCAGCGTGCTCAGCGCCTGACGGACCCGGGCTTCAGCGCTCGATCCACTGCATCTGCGCGGCGCTGTGGTGGTCGCCCAGCGGAGGGGTGATGGCCGTGAGCCTGGCCAGCTGTTCTGCCGTGAGCTGGATGCCGTCTGCCGCGGTGTTCTCCTCGACGCGAGCGACGCGCTTGGTGCCGGGGATCGGGGCGATGTCGGCGCCCTGGGCCAGCAGCCACGCGAGCGCGACCTGCGCCGGTGTGGCGCCGGCGTCCGCGGCGACCGCGACGACCTCGTCGACGAGCCGCAGGTTGTGGTCGAAGTTCTCACCCTCGAACCGCGGGTTGGTGGCGCGGGAGTCGGTGGCGTCGAAGTGCTCAGTCGAGCGGATCGTGCCCGTCAGGAACCCGCGGCCGAGCGGCGAGTAGGCGACCAAGCCGATCCCGAGCTCGCGCAGCACGGGCAGGACCTTCGATTCGGGATCACGTGTCCACAGCGAGTACTCGGACTGCAGCGCAGTGATCGGATGGACGGCGTGCGCCCGCCGGATCGTGTCCGCGCCGGCTTCGGACAGCCCGATGTGACGGACCTTGCCGGCGGTGACGAGCTCGGCCAGGGCACCGACCGTGTCTTCGATCGGCGTCTTCGGGTCGACGCGATGCTGGTAGTACAGGTCGATGTGGTCGATGCCGAGCCGGCGCAGCGAGCCCTCGACTGCGGTGCGGATGTTCTCGGGGCTGCTGTCGAGGTGGCCCGGGCCACCGCCGGCATGCGCGACCATGCCGAACTTCGTGGCGATCACGACCGCGTCGCGTCGGTCCTTGACTGCGCGTCCGATGAGCTCCTCGTTGGTGTAGGGGCCGTAGATCTCAGCGGTGTCGAGCATCGTGACGCCGAGGTCCAGGGCGCGGTGGATCGCCCGGATCGATTCGGCGTCGTCGGTGCCGGCGCCCGTGTACGCCGCCGACATCCCCATCCCGCCGAGCCCGATGCGGCCGATGTCGAGGCCTCCCAAAGTGATGTGCTGCATGCCGTGCACCCTAGGAGCCGCGAGGTCTCGAGGGCGCTCGGGACGTGGACATGCGGCCTGCTCCATTCCCACACCGATCGGAGGTGCCAGGGTGCGTACGCTGGCGCGACATGGCTCTCTTCCACCGCGCGACGATCACACCCACCAAGGCCGAGCTGATCGCAGCGTGGGCACCCACACAGCCGTGGGGCCCGCCGCCCGACGCAGCGATCGACGTGATCGGGTCGTACCGGTTCGACGACCCGGACGGTCGGGTCGGCATGGAGACCCATCTCGCCATCGCCGGCGACACTCTGCTGCAGGTCCCGTTGACCTACCGCGACGAACCCCTCGACGGTGCCGACGATGCGCTCATCGGCGAGATGCAGCACTCCGTCCTCGGAACCCGCTGGGTGTACGACGGCCTGCGCGACCCGCGCTTCGTGATCATGCTCGCCGGCGTGACGATGACCGGCCAGGGCGAGGCGCTCGGCATGGCGGTGTACGACGGACGCTGGTACGTCGCGCCGACGAACGTGCGCATCCAGGGCGGTGGATGGACCCAGGAGCGGGTGCCGGTGGACGGGTTCGAGATCGTCGATGGCGATCTCACCAGCGTGGTGCTGCGCAACGAGCAGTTCGACCTGACGGTGCACCGACGCCCCATCGCGGGAGCTCGTCCCCCGATCGCGCTCACCGCGATGTGGGACGGACGACCACCGGTCGTGCTGGCGGAGATGCACGAACGCATCGGCTGACGCCGGCGTCGATCGCCTGTGGATCGGCCGCGCTCAGATCGAGCGGATCTCGACCTTGCCCTCGTGCACGCGGACGTCGTAGGCCGGCTGGGGAACGGTGGCCGGTCCATGGACGACGCTGCCGTCGCGCATCCGGAACGTGCTGCCGTGCCACGGACAGACCACGCAGACGTTCGGTCCCGAGCCCTCGAACGTGCCCTCGTCGAGCGGCCCACCGGCATGGGTGCAGCGCTTGCTCACGGCCAGCTGCCAGCCACTGGAGCCGTAGACGACCACATCGACGTCGCCGTCGGCGACCACCTTCGCAGTCGCGTCCTCCAGCTGATCGGCGTCGACGACGGCCTTCCAGTCCTGCGACGACTCCTCGAGGAACGTGTGGTTGACGCCAACGCCCTGGACGAGCGTGAGGTGCCCGCCGAGATATCCACCGACCGACATGACCCCCATCCCGACCAGTCCCAACATCGAAGCGGAGACGCGATTGCCGCGACGTCGAGCGATGATCGATGCCACGTAGCAACTGGCGCCGACGACGTTGGACAACGCGTGGACGACTCCGATCCGCGTCTCCGAACCGTTCGTGTCGGACCAGTCCGACAGCCCGCTCGCAGCCGTCGGCGCCACTGCCAACACGCCGGTGATGGCGAGCACGTTGGCCGAGCGTGCCGCACGCCGGCCACCGATCAGGTCCAGGATCGTGGCGCTCGTGAACGACCCGATCACGACGTCCGTGAGCATCGGGTGGAGCTGATGACCGAGCCAGGTACCGCTGAGCGCGTCCTTCACCGCACCGCCGGGGATCAGATCGGTGATCTTGCTCTTCAGCGGTTTGGCAAACTTGTCCAGCGCAGCGTTCGATCCGATTCGGGACACGAGGTCAGCAGGCTTCATCCTCAGCACCTTCCCAACGCGCCGACGGTCCAGACGCAGATGTGGTCGGCGCGAGACGGCCATACGCTCGCGGCGATGTCCACCACCACCCTGACGCATGCCTGAGGGCGACACGATCCGCCGCCTCGCGGACCGGATCACCGCTCGCTTCGCTGGGCAGCGGTGCGTTCGCTGCGTCACCCGAGACCCGCGACTGTCCGGGGTGGACTTCGCCGGCAGCGTGCTGCTGGGGGCCGACGCCGTCGGCAAGCACCTGCTGATCCGCTTCGACGACGGCCGCACGCTGCACGCCCACCTCCTGATGACCGGCTCGTGGACGGTCGGGCCGGCTGCGACGGAATCGGCATGGCGCCGACGGATCGAGCTGTGGCTCGAGGGTGGGCGGTTGACCGGCATCGACGTACCGATCCTCGGCGTGCTGCGGACCGTGGACGAGCACACCATCATCGACCACCTCGGGCCCGACCTCTGCGGGGTCGAGGCCCCCGACCTCGACGACATCACGGCGCGTCTGCAGCGTGACCCCGACGCGCCGCTCGCGGGAGCCATGCTCGATCAACGCAACGTCGCCGGGTTCGGCAACCTCTATGCCGTCGAGCTGCCGTTCATCGTCGGTGTCTCGCCGAACCAACCGGTCGGCTCGATCGAAGGACTGCGCGGGCTGGTGGGGATCGGTGCCGCTGTCATCCGCACGAATGCTGCTCGCGGACCGCAGAACACGACGGGCCGCAAGCTGTCCCTCGACGAGCACTGGATCTATCCGAAGCGTGGCAAGCCGTGCCCGCTGTGCGGCACGCGACTCGATGGGTGGACCGAGGCCGCCAGTCCGTGGCGACGCGCCTCGACGTGGTGTCCGACGTGCCAACCGCTGGAGCCGCGACGCGAGGTGGACATGGCCCGCGCCCGCCGGCTGCTGGCGCTGCACCCGGCACGCCGCGAACCGTCGTTTCCAGCCTGAGCCGGGGGCGGTTGGCCACATGAGGAGTGGTCAACCGACCAACGTCGACGGCTCACAGACGAACCCCGGTCCATTGGCCACACGCCGTGTGGCCAACTGACCAGCGCCGGCTGTCAGGCGTCGAGCGGCGCCGCGGTCTGCACGTCGGGTGGTGCGGCCGGCGGCTTGTCGCTGCAGACCCCGACCGCGAACTCCGCAGCGCGATCGGCCGTGACCGGCAGCTCCGGCACATTGGTGTCGAAGGTCGTGAAGTCGAACGCGTCGGCGAGGTCGGCGCAGGTGTCGCGTCGCCATTGTGAGATCAGCGGGGCTTCGACTCCGAAGCGTGTTTCGAGCAGGCGCAGGATCGAGGTGTGGTCGAACACCGCGCTGCTGACACGCGCTCCCGCAGCACCGCCACCAGCGGCGTCGGTGCGTCGGGTCCACGGCGACACGATCATCGTCGGCACCCGGAACCCGAGGCCGATCGGCGCACCGGCGACGAACTCGTCCGTCGTACCCGGCGTCGGCGACGGCGCGGTCATGTGGTCGAAGAACCCGCCGTTCTCGTCGTAGCTGAGGATGAACGCCGTCTTGGCCCACAGCGTCGGGTTGGCCATCACCGCCGCCAGCTTGCTGGCGGTGAAGTGCTCACCGACGGAGGGCGCCCACGGCGGATGCTCGGAGATCACCGTCGGCGCGACGATCCAGCTGACCTGGGGCAGGTTGCCCGCTGCCGCGTCCTGCTCGAACTGATCGGGGGCGAGGTTGACGAGGGCGTTGTCGTACAGCGGGTTGCCGGCCGACAGCCCCTGGTACTGGGTGAAGAACTTGATGTTGTTGTCGTCGAAGTCGTCCTCCTCGTGGTACACCCGCCAGCTGATGCCGGCGCGCTGCAGCCGCTCCGGGTACGTCTCCCAGGTGTACGCCGTGCCGGAGTTGTCGACGGCGGGGCCGCCACCCAGGCCGGCGGGATCGATCGTGCCCGTCATGGCCACGTGCCGATTGGGGTTGGTCGGTCCGATCACCGAGCAGAAGTAGTGGTCGCACAGCGTGAACTGGTCCGCGAGCGCCCAGTAGTACGGGATGTCGGCGCGGTTGAAGTAGCCCAGCGCGTGCGCACCCATCGAGGTGGCGAAGAGGTCGTTCGCACCGTTGTTCCAGGCGCCGTGCTGAGCCTCCCAGGAGTGGTTCGGGTCCGGGCCGCACTGCGCCGAGGTGACCGTCGAGTCGGTGTGGTAGGGCAGCAGGTAGCCGTCCGGATGATCCGGTGACGGGTTGCGGTAGTTCTGCCCGGCGGGCGTCGACGCGAATCCGGCAACGCCCGTGCGGGTGCCGAAGTAGTGGTCGAAGCTGCGGTTCTCCTGGAACAGGATGACGATGTGCTCGACGTCGGCCAGGCTGCCCGTCGGAGCGGTGGTGGTCGTCGCTGCCACGGTGGCGGGCGCCGTCTCGGGCGCGATCGCAGTGGTCGCGGGTGGTGCGGTCGGCGGCTCGGTGGGAGGCGCGGTCGGCGGTGTGGGCGGGCTCGTGGTGGAGGACGGCACGGTCGGGGCGGCCGTCGAAGCCGAGGTCGACGCGTCGGAGCTGCAGGCTGCGAGTGCAGCAGCGCCTGCCGCTGCCGCTCCCCCGGCGAGGAAAAGTCGGCGGCTGATCGTCTTGGCATCCTGGGCGTCGCGGTCGGCTCCGCCCTCACCGTTGGGTGTGGTCACGACCTCACTGTGGCATAGATCAGCTCGCCCAGAGCTGCCACCCCTCAGATGAGGGATTTCCATAGGCATTTCCACGGGAGGGGTTACTCTGCCGCTGGTGGAAGAACCGTTGACGATCGAGCAGGGCCCGCAACCCGGAGAACTGACGCTCACCGGCGACCTCGATCTCGGCACGAGCGGCCTGCTCGAGACCGCCATCGATGGCCTCCGCGCCGGCGGCGTCACCGACGTCGTGCTGAACACTGCGGGGATCACCTTTGTCGATTCGCGGGGCCTGCGATCGATGCTCGTCGCCCTGCAAGGTGGCTCCATCACGCTGCGCCGGCCGTCCGCCCAGCTGCTCCGGCTGATCGATCTCACCGGACTCCAGGAGCACCTGCCCGTCGTCGAATAGGTTGGCTGCAATGCTCTCGATGCTGCGGACCAACCGAGACATCCGGTCATTGTTCATCGCCCAGGTCATCTCCTACGCCGGCGACTGGTTCGCCTACGTGGCGTTCGTCGGCCTCGTCCAGGACCTCAGCGACATCCCCCTGCTGGTGACCATGGTCTACGTCGCGCAGTCGTTGCCGGCGTTCTTCATGACCGCCCTCGCCGGATCGGTGGTCGATCGCTTCGATCGCCGACGGATCCTGATGTCGGTGTCCCTCGTCCAAGCCGTCGCCGCGGCCGGACTGCTGCTGGTGGGGTCGAAGGGCACGCTGTGGTTCGGCTTCGCCTGCCTGTGCATCATCTCCGCGTTGGGTTCCTTCGTCGGCCCGGCGGCGCAGGCCGGCATCCCCAACCTCGCCCGCAACGCCGACGAGCTCAAGCAGGCGAGCCTCCTGTTCGGCTCGCTGTGGGGCGCGATGCTGGCGGTCGGCGCCGCGCTCGGGGGGCTGGTCGCGTCGCTGTTCGGTCGCGACGCGGCCTTCGCCGTGAACGCGATCTCGTTCGTCGTCGCGGCGGGGTTCGTGGTGCTGATCCGCCGTCCGATGCAGGAGCAGCGCGAGCCGGTGAAGGGCGGGTCGGCCCGGATGCGACCCGTCGCCGACATGCGCGACGCCTTCGGCTACGCCCGTCGAGATCACGCCCTGCTGGCGCTGCTGGCGTCGAAGGCGACCTTCTCGATGGGGGCCGGGATCGTCGGTCTGCTGGCGGTGCTCGCCACGCACGACCTGCACGGTGGCGACGGCGCCACGGGCCTGCTCCTGGCCGCACGCGGTCTCGGCGTGGCTGCCGGTCCGTTGATCGCCGCCAAGCTCGTCGGGCCCTCACTGTCCCGTGTGCTCCTGCTGTGTGGGGGTGCCGGAGCGGCCTTCGGCGTCTGCTACCTGGGCCTCAGCGTCGCGCCCACGCTGGCGATCGCGACCCCGCTCGCACTGCTCGCCCACCTCGGCGGTGGCGCACAGTGGACGCTGTCGACCTACGGGTTGCAACGCCGAGCCCCCGACCACGTGCGCGGCCGGATCCTGGCGGGCGACTTCGGCATCGTCACGCTGACGATCACCGTGTCGAACATCGCCGCCGGCGCGCTCGCCGCGGTGACGGGCGCGCGCGTCGCGATCGCGATCTTCGCCGCCATCGGGCTGGCTGCATCGCTGCTCTACCTGCAGCTGACCCGGTCGCTGCGCGCCGCGCTCACCCTGGAGGAAGCGGCCGAGCTGTCCGTCGCCGACTGATCAGTCGCAGTTCAATGCGACCTCACACGGTCCAAGGCGCTGTGCCAGGCAGGAAGATCGGTGACGAAGAAGCCGACCTCGGCCGGGTCCGGCGTGGTCACGACGAGATGGGTCATCCCGCCGACGCGCGAGCGGAGGAACGACCTCGATTCGGTGACCCCCGCGATCTTGGCGACCGGGATGTCCACCACTCCACCCGACTTCTTCCGGAAGACCAGCCGATGGTCGGTCAGCACGATGGTGCCGTTGCCCTTCACTGCGCCGTACGTCCCAGTCGAGCCGCGGTACACGGCGGACTCCGGCGCGATGGCCGTCTGCTCGCCGGAGGCGAGGACTTCAGCTGCGAACGCGGTGTCGAACTGCGTCTGCTTGCGCCGCCACGAGCGGATGATCGGGATCCACACCGCCGCCTGGATCAGGACCAGACCGAACAGGATCAACAGCACCACCACGACCACGTTCATCGACGGGCGAGCTTACGTCTGCGGAGGCCGCCAAGGTGCCGTCCGGTCCGCCGGTGCTCGCAGCCTCGGCCCGATCGAGCTGTGCCATGAGGTCGTCGAAGTCGTCCTGCCGCATGGTCAGGAACTCGATGGCCATGTAGGTCCGGAAGTCCTCGCCCCGATCAATGCGCACGACCTGGCCGAGGGCATGGAAGTGCCCGTCCGGGAGATCGATCGACGCAACCAACCGGTGGCCGGGAGGAAAGCCGACCGGTTCGTCGAAGGCGACCAACAGCCCCCCAAGCGAGACGTCGACGCACCGCGCTCGTGGCAAGCGCAGTTCGGGCGACGCTGCGACACGTGCCGCCACCTCGATCTTGCGCCTGGGTTCGCGCCGACGGTCCTCCATGTTCGGATCCTTCCCAGGACCCGATTGGACAAGACACCCAAATCCATCGATCCGTACGACGTTCCGACGATCCCCGAGGAGAAGTTCAGCCTGCAGCCCGTTTGCGCGGGTCGGCCGGCGCAGCGTGTGCGGAGAGCACTGCCGCGCTGATCTGCTCAGCGCGCGCGATCGTCTCGCCGAGGTCGGCTCCGAGCGCAGCGACGAGTGCCGACTGGGAGGCGTCCGTGGCCCCTTCGATCTCCTCGCGGAGAGCGCGTCCCGCGTCGGTGAGTCGTCGCGCATCGTCCAGCAGCCCGAGGGCACCGAGCCGATCTGCGGCGGCGGTGATCCGCTCCGGAGCGAAGGCCCGGGTGGACGAGTACTCGCCCACGCCGAACTCCAGCCAGATCTCGGTCAGGACGTTGATCTCGACGGCCGACAGGCCGGCGGCGACGAACGCGGCGATGTGGCCGTCGCCCCGATGCTCCCGGACCAGTTCGGCAGCCCGCCACGTCCGCCCGTGGACGGATGCCGGCGTCGGCAGTGCGCGCAGTGCCGAGAACAACGGACGGCCCGAACCGTCGAGCGACTGCAGCGCGTCGAGCAGCTCGTCGCCGACGCGAGCCAGTGCCGATTGCGACACGCCTTCCGTCGCCGCGACAAGACCCGCAGCGGCTCCGTCAGCACGCGCCGCGAGCACGGCATCGCGAGAGGAGAGGGATCGGCCCTGCGGGTACACCACGGCGAGCATCGCCGGCTCGAAGACGCCGAACGCAGCGACGACCACCGATGGGGCGACATCAGCACCCAGGGAGGCGGCGCGCCCCCAGACGTACCCGTCGAAGAAGTCGTGCCCGAGCGCGTTCACCGCTGTGGAGGCCTCCCGCGACCACCACCCGATCGTGGCGATCGGCTCCAGTGCGTCGCGCAGACGCCGGGCATCGCTGCTCGGCAGTGCGGGCGACGGCGGGGTGTCGGCGTTCGGCACCAGGAAGTGGGCGGCGATGGCGTCGTAGTCCATCGCGTCATCCTCGCATCGCGTCGATCGAAATCGCTGGCCGGGCTCGTACCGCAGGCATATGCTCTCGGCGTCGTGCTGGATCGGCCAGGGCATCGAGCGAAGGAGGTGGTGACCATGACTGTCTCCACCCGTCGCCGCGCCGCCATTCACCCGTAGAGGCACCGACGCTCGGTGCCGCCAGCACCCGAGGAAGATCGTGCCCAAGCACTCCCGTCGTCGTGACGACGACGACTTCGACAACCCACCGTGGCCCGCCGAGCGCGCCCACCCCGACACCACGCCCGATGACGACCTCGAAGGCGTCGACGAGCCCGCATGGTCCACGTTCAACGCGGACGGGGTCGTGTACGGCCCCGAGCCGCGACCGGCGTGGGTGATCACGTCGCCGGCCGCGACGGACACCGATCTCGGAGTGTTCAAGACCGGCAAGGAGGCCGATGTCTCGTTGATCCGCCGCGCGTCTGCTGATGCCGAGTCCCTGTTGGCAGCGAAGCGCTACCGCGACACGGATCACCGCATGTTCCACCGCGATGCGGCGTACCTGGAGGGACGCAAGGAGAAGAAGAGCCGCGAACGCAGAGCGATGGCCACGCGGACCTCGTTCGGCAAGCAACTGATCGCCGGGCGCTGGGCCGCGGCCGAATTCGAGATGCTGGCTCGGCTGTGGTCCGCCGGCGCCGCAGTGCCCTACCCGGTGCAGCTCCTCGGCACCGAGGTGTTGATGGAGTTCGTCGGTGCGCCCGACGGCACCGCCGCACCGCGCCTCGCCCAGATCCGTCCGGCACCAGAGGACGCCGCGGACCTGTTCGCCCAGGTGCGCGACGTGCTGAGCGTGTTGGCCCGCGCCGGGTTCGCCCACGGTGATCTGTCCGCGTACAACGTGTTGGTGGACGACGGTCGGATCGTGCTCATCGATCTCCCCCAGGCGGTGGATCTCGTCGGCAACCCTCGAGCGGAGGAGTTCCTCCGCAGGGATTGCGTCAACATCTGCACCTGGTTCGTGGCCCGAGGTGTCGACGCCGACGCCGACCGTCTCGTCCGGGACCTCCTCCGCGAGTCGCGCTGACGTCAGCCCGGATAGGTCGCCGCCAACGCGTCGGCGATGAGCGCGGCGCGGAAGGTGTAGCCCTCGACCGTGAAGTGGAGCCGGTCGCCGGCGAACCACGACGTGTGCACCGCGGAGGCCCAGTCGTAGATGCGCATGTTCGCGTACTTCGGAGCCTCCTGGACGAGCGCGTTGTTCCACAGCTGCGCGTTGGCAGCCGACCAGGGACCATCGGCGACGAGCGACCGGAGGTTGACCCACATCACCGGATCCCCGGCGACGAGGTCCATCATCTTGTCGATCCGCACGGCCCGTCCAGGTCCCGATCCGGCGGCGATGTTCGCCGTGTCCGTGGTGCCGAGTGCGAAGACCCAGCAGCCGTGGTACCCGGCGCGCTTCAGGGCCAGCGCGGTGTCGTAGGCATTGATCTGGCCGGGCAGCGTCTCGACGATCGATCGCGCTCCGGAGATCTCCATGATCGGATCCGCGACGCCGACCCGCCGGTACTGACCATCGATGCGAAGCGCAGGATCGGTGATGTAGGTGGGTGAGATCATCCCGACCGAGGTCGAATCGCCGATGTGGACGACGGACGAGCACGACGTCTTCGGCAGCGAGGAGGTGGGCGGACGGGTGTCGAGCACACGGGACGACGTGACGGGGAAGAAGTGCTGGCTGCCCGTCGCGCTGAACGCACCCTGCACGTCGACGGTGAGGTCGACCGCGTGCTGGTTGTAGATGCAGAAGGCACCGTCGGCATCGACCTGCACGACGCTGAGGTTCGACACCGCCTGATCGCGGACGAAGTTGCCGTTCGATCGTGTCTGCGCGCCGGGCTGCAGCGTCGAGCACGCACCGGCGGTGATGTAGCCGGGCTCGGCGCCGTCGACCATCGTGATGTTCGTCAGCACCGCAGCGGTGCCGGCGGGTGCTCCCGTGACCACGCGTGTCACCGTGTCGGGGGCGAGCGTCGCCGCTGGCGCGACGCGCGTGTCGAGCGCCCGCGGCACGGCGAGCGTGTCGAAGGCGAGCGCTGTCGGCGACGCACTCACGAACGTGCCCTCGACGTCGACCACGAGATCGACGGCACGCTGCACGTAGATGCAGAACGAACCGTCGGCATCCACGGGCACCACGCCCAGGTCCGAGACGGCAGCGGGTCCGGCGAAGTTGCCGTTGGAGCGCGTCTGGCCGCCCGGTTGCAGTACGGCACAGGCGTCGGCGGTCACGTAGCCGCTGCCGCTCGCCCCGACCATCGTGATGTTGGCCAGCACGGCGGCGGTACCCGGCGGTACGTGCGCAGGCACGCGGACGATCGCTCCGGCAGCAGGGGTGGACGGACCGACACGCGTGTCGAGCACACGCTCGCCGGTGCCGGGCTGGTACAGCAATCCGCCGGCCGCTGCCGGCGCGATGTACCCCTGGATGTCTGCGAGCAGGTCGACCGCCGCGGAGTTGGCGATGCAGAACCGGCCGTCCGGGTCGACCGGCACGACCGAGAGGTTGGCGACCGTCGCCCTGGCAACGAAGTTGCCGTTGGACCGGGTCTGCGGACCCGCCCGCAGGGTCGAGCACCGGTCAGCTGTGATGTAGCCGTTGCCCGTGCCCGACACCATCGTCAGGTTGGCCAGCACAGCGGTGGCCGACGGACCGACCGCCGTCTGCACGGCAGTGACACCGCCGGCGGCGACGGCCGAGACCGGCCCGGCCCCGGTCGACCACAGCACCGGCGAGATCGCCGCCACGGCCAAAGCTGCCACTGCCGTCCATCTCATCCGCCGCATCGGGCCAGCTTCGCAGACCGCGGACGGTCAGCCGTCGCCGGTGGTCCGGTAGTCGCCGAACGCGCTGTCGCGCTGCTGCAGCGCGCCGGTGAGACCGTCGCGCTGCACGGCGGCGATGAAGTCGTCCATCGCCGGCTGCAGGGTTCCGAGCGCGCACAGCTCGGTGCCGATCCGGATCCCGGTGCGGATGCCCATCACCTCCATCTGGCGGTGGACGACCCGCTTGTTCAACTGCACCAGCTGTGACGGGATCATCGCGATGCGGACGGCGACGTCGACCACGCGATCGTCGAGCTGATCGGCGGGAAACGCCTTGTTCGCCCAGCCTCCCTCGGCGGCCTCGACGCCGGTGATCGAATCGCCGGTCAGCATCATCTCCATCGCCGTCCGCATGCCGAGCGTCCACGGGTGGAAGTGCATGTCGGCGACGCCGAAGCGCACCGCCGGGTAGCCGATCCGCGCGTCCTCGGCGACGTAGACGAGATCACACCCCGTCGCCAGCTCGCTGCCACCGGCGAGGCAGTAGCCGTGCACCTGGGCGATGACCGGCTTGGCCATGTCCCAGATGCCCATCCACCCGCTCGTGACGTGGCGCGGCCATTGACCGACGCCCGCAGCGGTGTAGAACGGCAGCTCCTGGCCCTCGTTGCCGCCGCCGAGGTCGTACCCCGCGGAGAAACACGTGCCCGCGCCGCGCACGATCATGACGTGGACCGCGTCATCCATGTCGCCCTCCTCCAGCGCGGCCAGCAACTGCCCGCGCAGCGCGTGGTTGAGGGCATTGCGCTTCTCCGGGCGGTTGAGGGTGATGCGGCGCACACCTTCGGCTGGTTCATCGACGAGGATCACGGATTCGGTCATGCCTGCAGCTCTAGTCCGACGCGGCCCCATCCATCGAAGCGGCCCGACGACTCGTCGACTGCTCCGCCGAGCGGGAAGGATCGGGCGACCACATCTCTGCGGGCACACCTCTGCCAGCACACCTCTCTTGGGGGCCTCGATGACCACTGCCGACCTGTTGCACCCCGACATCGCCGCGGCGTTGGGGACGATCGCGTTCCCGTCGATCGGCGCCGACACCCTGGCGGCGATGCGCGCGAGCGGGCTCGGCACGCCGCTGCCGTTGTCGGACGACGTCGAGCGGACCGACATCGTCGTGTCCGAGGATCCACGCGTGGTGATCCGCGTGCACCGCCCGAAGGGCGTCACCGGACCACTGCCCTGCCTGTACTCGATGCACGGTGGCGGGTACGTCCTCGGCAGCTACGCGATGGACGACTCCCGCTTCGACCGGTTCTGCACGAAGTACCCCTGCGTCGGCGTGTCCGTCGAATACCGCCTCGCCCCGGAGGCTCCGTATCCCGGTCCGCTCGACGACTGCTACGCCGGCCTGCAGTACGTGTTCGCGAACGCCGGCTCACTCGGCATCGATCCGACACGGATCGGCATCGGCGGCGTCAGCGCCGGGGGCGGGCTCGCCGCGGGGTTGGCGCTGCTGGCGCGCGATCGCGGCGAGGTCACGGTCGCGTTCCAGCTCCTCGAGTGCCCGATGGTCGATGACCGTCAGGCCACGATGTCGAGCCAGCAGGACGGCCTCGCGATCTGGTCGCGCGAGTCGAACACGTTCGGCTGGCAGAGCTACCTGGGCGAGCTCTTCGGCGCAGACGACGTGCCGTACCACGCCGCGCCGGCGCGAGCCACGGACCTCAGCGGGCTGCCTCCGGCGTTCGTCGCGGTCGGCACCGCGGACGGCTTCCGCGACGAAGACATCGCCTACGCGACCCGCCTCAACCAAGCGGGAGTGCCCACCGAGCTGCACGTCTATCCCGGCCTGCCCCACGGGCACATGCTGTTCGCCGGCGTCGCCCCCACCGCCGTCGCGCAGTGGCAGCGCGACCTCGAGGACTGGTTGGGCCGACAGTTCCAGCAGCGCTGACCCAGACGCACTGGGCGGACGCACTGGCCGGCCGCACTGGCTGGCCGCCCGGCAGGCCAGGGCTCAGCGGACACCCTCCGATCCGCGTGTGGAACACTGGTGGATCGACCAGAACAGGCTGACCGGGCGGGACGCAGAACGGCGGGCGTGCGTCGAAGCGCTCGATCGAGCGCCGTTGGCAACCACGCGCCTCGAGCTGATCGGTGAGCCGGGCATCGGCAAATCGACGCTCTTCGACATCACGGTCGCGATCGCAGCGACCCGCGACTTCGGGGTGCTGGTCGCTCGCCCCAACCGCGCCGAAGCCGCCCTCGCCTACGCCTGCCTGGGGGACCTCCTCGCTGGCATCGACGCGCCGCCGACGCTCACGCCACCGGAGCGGCGCGCCTTCGACATCGCCCTCGGCCGCACTCTCGCTGACGGCGCACAGATCTCGGCCCGCACCCTCGGCGCTGCGGTGGCCGCGACGCTGCGTGCCCTGTCCGCCGACGGGCCCACGCTCATCGCGATCGACGACATGCAGTGGCTGGACGCCGCCTCGGCCGACGTCTTGTCCTTCGTGCTGCGCCGGTTGCCGGCGCGGAACATCATGGTGCTCGTTGCCCGGCGACCGGTGGGCGGACCCGTGCTGGCCGTCGAGGAGCAGATCCACCTCGCACCGCTGACGAGGTCGGCGAGCCGCCACCTCGCGACCGAGGTCGCCACCGTGCCGATCTCGGGCGCGGCGCTCGACCGGATCGTCACCGCGTCGCACGGCAACCCGCTGTTCGTCATCGAGCTGGTCCGCAACTTCGCCGGGCAGGCCGGCCCGATCCTGCCGCTTCCGGTTCCGGCATCGCTGCGCCAGATCGTCGCCGACCGCCTCCGCGAGTTGCCGGATGCCTCCATCGAGGCGCTCGCGCTGTCTGCGCTGCTGGCAGCGCCGACTGTCGACGCGCTCTCCGAGCTGGGCGCGCTCGACGACCTGCTGCCGGCGGAGCAGGCAGGGATCGTCGAGCTCGTCGGGCGAGAGATCGTGTTCAACCACCCGCTGCTGGCCTCCGCTGCCCACGACGCGATCCCGGGCACGCAGCGGCTGAGGCTGCACCGGCGGTTGGCGGAGGTCACCACGGGGCTCCAGCGGTGCATCCACCTCGCCTTCGGAACCGATCATCGCGACTCGGCGGTGGCGGCGGAGCTGGCCGAGGCGATGGTCGGTCTCACGGATCGTGGTGCGATCAACGAGGCCGCGGACCTCGCCGTGTTGGCCTTGTCGATCACCCCCGACGACGATCCGGACCGGTACGAACGCTTGATCCGCTGCGGCGAGGTGTTGTTCCGCGCCGGTCGGACGCGGGAGGCGATCGAGCACCTGGAGGTCGCCCGCAACGAGGCGCCGTCGGCGAACCTCGTCGCCAGAGCGCTGCTGGCGCTGGCGATCATCGAGTACTCGCACACCGACAACGCCGGGAACGCTGCCAGCCTCGCGAGCAGAGCACTCGACCTGACCGACGATCCAGCGGTGTTGATCGAAGCCCACACCGTGCTCGCCCGAGTCCTGTACACCGACTTCGGTGCGGCCGCTGATCACGCCGCGACGGCATTGCGGCTGATGGAGGAGACCGGCACGCGCGACGACCTCGCCCTCGCGGCCGCGCTGAACGCCTCCGCCGCGGCCAGCTTCATGGCCGGCCGCGGCCTCGACCGACCGATGTTCGAACGGGCCATCGCGCTCGAGGCCGGCTCCTCTGTCTCCGCGGCGGACTCCGCAGCCGGCGCGCTCGCCGCACTGCTGAAGTACGCCGACGAGTTGGACGAGGCTCGGGTGATGCTGGAGTCGCTCGTCGACGATGCCGACGAGGGCTCCCTGCCCTACGTGCTCGGCCACCTACCGCAGCTGGACCTGTGGATGGGACGCTGGGACGAGGCCGAACGTTCGGCGCTGCGTCAGCTCGATCTCGCCCGGGCCGCCGAGCAGGACAGCCAGGTCCAGACCGCGAACTTCAACCTGGCCGTCGTCGGCGCGTTCCGCGGCGAGATCGAGATGGCCCGTCCGCTGGCGCAGGCGCTGTACGACGAAGGACGTTCGACGGGCTCGCTGTGGACCGAACGGATGGGGGCCGGGCTGCTCGGCTTCCTGGCGATGAGCGTCGGCAACGCCGCTGAAGCCGTCGAGCACCTCGGCCGGTACAGCGACATCGCCGCGCTGATGGGGCTCAACGACCCCGGCTACTTCAGGTTCCAGGCCGACTTCTTCGAGGCACTGGTCGCGGTCGGCGACATCGAGCGCGTGGTCACCGAGATCCGACGGATGGAGCCCTTCGTCGAGAGCATGCAGCGTCCGTCGGCAATGGCCGCCTTGCACCGCGGTCGGGCACTGGTCGCCGCACATCGAGGCGACGTCGACACGGCAGTCGCGGAGGCCCGCGCTGCGGTCGCGGTCCTCGAGGGGACGGCGCTCGTGTACGACCGGGCGCGGGCGATGCTGACGCTCGGCGTGGTGCTGCGCCGGTTCAAGCTCCGCGCCGAGGCGCGCGCAGCGCTGAGCCCCGCGCTCGATCTGTTCGAGCAGATGGGCGCGCGGAGCCTCGTCGAGCGGGTGCGGATCGAGCTCGGCCGGCTCGGGGTGCGGGCCGTGACATCGCTGGATCTCACCGAGACGGAGGCGCGCGTCGCGCAACTGGCCGCCGAGGGACGGACGACTCGGCAGATCGCGGACACGCTGTTCATCAGCACCAAGACCGTGGAGGCGAACATGACCCGGATCTATCGCAAGCTCGGCGTCGGCAACCGCGCCGAGCTGGCCAACCTGCTGGCCGCCACGGATACGCCCTGAGGTGCTGCGCAGAGGTGCCGCCGAGGGGGCAACGTAGGGGTTTCCCCGATTCAGCGCGCGCTGGTCCTCGGTACCGTCAGCTCATCGACGACTCCGAGATCCGTCCCGACCTGCCGCGCGCCGCGCCTGCCGTCAACGCCGGCCATGCCGGCCACGAGTCCGGCGCGCCCGTGATCTGGGTCGACCCGCTCCCGGATCCGGACGTGGAGGGCGATCTCGAGGGCTGAACGCTGCGTCGGGGCCGGGCTGCCCAAGTCCGCACCCGGGAGTTGTTCTCGTTTGCTGAGGCGTCAGGATCACCGGATCACCTGACCGAGGCGCAGGGAAACCTGACACCTCGGCGGAGACGAAGGCTTCCGGGGAGCGGGTCTCGGCCGGAGGATCGGCGCCGCTGCCGAGACGTCACTCACCACCCGATGGGATCATCGTCCTGATTTCGGCGCACGGCTTCGGCGATGCCGCGGTAAGCGCGCTCCTGGACGTGCTTGGCGAGGTAGGGATCGGGCCGCAGTGCGAGGCGGATGTTGCGGAAGCGTTCGTGCACGGATTGTCGCGAGCGTCCCAAGAGGCGCGCAATGGTCGCCCAGTTCCAGCCGTCCCGTCGAGCCAGCGCCACCACCCGCTGTTCTATCCATGGCAACTCGTCGTCGACGAGACGGTGGAGGGCGATGAGCGCCGTGCGGGGGTCGTCGCAGAGGACGTCGTCGAGCAGTTGATCGAGTTGGGCGCGGACGGTCATGTGGCCACGGTACGAAAGGGGTGTCGCGCTGGCCCCGTGAGCTCGCATCGCCCCTGGACAGGAACCCTTCGCGGCCGGCGCGGTCAAGTTCGGGGATGAGTGCGCCGATCTCTAGATGTGCGGCGGACACGGGTCATCCTTTCCATGCTCGTGGGGCTGCTCGTGCCGCTCGGCGTGTTCGGCCAGCCGTCTGCAGCAGCGCCATCCGCGGCGACGGCGGTGCCCGTCGATGTCACCATCAGCAAGCAGAGTGCCGGAAGCACGTACACCGTCCGGGCCGGCGACGGCTTCACCGGGATCGCCCGGCAGATGCACGTGACGATCCCTGCCCTGCTCGCGGCCAACCACCTGCAGATCACAGCCGTGATCCACCCCGGCCAGACGCTCGTCGTGCCCGCCGGCGGGATCGTGCCCGCCCAGAACCCACCCACGCAGACCGCCCCAGCCCAGAACCCACCCGCCCAGAACCCATCCGCCCAGACAGCTCCCGCCCAGACGCCCCCAGCACCCGGATCGGGCACCTACACCGTCATCGCTGGCGACTACCTCGCCTCGATCGCACGGAAGTCCGGTGTGACCCTGCCGGCTCTGCTGGCGGCGAACACGTTGATCGTGACCAGCTTGATCCTGCCCGGACGGGTCCTCACGCTGCCTCCCGCCACGCTGACGATCCCGGTGGCCACGACGACACCCACGACCGCGGTCACCACACCGAACACCACCGCGCCGAGTGCGCCGGCCTCGCCCGACGCTGCGCCGACCACAACTCCGACGACGACCCCAACCACAACGGCGCCGGCCGCCCCCTCGGACAAGCTGGCCCCGATGATCGCCTACCTCCGCGCCCAGGTCGGCAAGGGCTACGCGTTCAACACCTCCGGGCCAGACACGTTCGACTGCTCCGGCCTGGTCACCGCGGCGTACTCGCAGATCGGCATCAACCTGCCCCATCAGAGTGGTTTGCAGTCGTTGAAGGGCACACCGGTCGACTGGACCAAGCAGCCACTGCTCCCCGGCGATCTGATCTTCCAGTTCTCCTCGGCGACACCGGGCGTGATCGGCCACGTCGGTGTGGTGATCGACAGCACTCACTGGATCCAGGCGTCGCGACCGGGGGTGCCTGTGTTCATCGGACCGCTGCCCGCAACCGGCAAGATCGTCGCCGTGCGGCGCATCGTCTCGCCGTAGCCGAATCGATCCGGCTCCCACGGGCGCAGAGAGGTCGGGTGTCGTGGGCAGTGCGAGGATGGGTGGGTGAGATTGCACATCGACCAATCCGGCGCCGGCGACCCGGTCGTCTTCATCCACGGCATGGGGTCGTCGTCGGCGACCTGGAACGACTGCGCGCCGCTGGTGGCAGCGACTGGCCACCGAGTCGTCGTGGTCGACCTGCTCGGCCATGGCCTCTCGCCGGTGCCGGACGACCCGGACGAGTACACCCGCGACGCGGCACTCGCCGACCTCGACGACGTGCTGGCGATGCTGGCGCCGTCGCCCGCCGTGCTCGTCGGTCATTCGCTGGGCGGCTACCTCGCTCTCGCTCATGCGGCCACGCGTCGCGGCGTGGCCCGGGGCCTGGTCGTGCTCAACACCGGACCAGGGTTCCGCGACGCAGCCAAGCGCGAGGGCTGGAACGAGCGGTCGCGCCGCAATGCACATCGCTTCGGCGTCCCCGAGCAGGTGGCCAACCTCAACCTGCAGTTCGACTCGGTGGTCATGGAGCACCTCGCCGTGCTGACCGTCCCCACACTCGTGTTGGCAGGCTCCGCGGATCGACCCGAGTACACGACCTCCGGCGAGTACCTCGCTCGCAAGATGCCTGACTGCCGGTTCGAACTGATCGACGGCGGCGAGCATGCGATGCACGAGGGCACGCTCGCCCACGTCATCGCTGATCACATCACTGCCTTCATCGAGGGGCTGCCGCCGGTCGGCGGATGACCGACTGGTCAGGCCACGAGCGCGGGAGCCAGCGCCGTCCACTGCTCGATCGGGTGTGCCATCCGCTCCATCGTGCAGACCTGCACGCACACGTGATCGGCTCCGGCGTCGCGGTGGGCCTGCACCCGTTCGAGGATGGCGGCCTCGTCGCCCCACACGACGAACGCGTCGACCAGGCGGTCGCTGCCACCGTCGGCGATGTCGTCGTCGGTGAACCCGATCCGCTTCCAGTTGTTGGTGTAGTTGGGCAGCATCAGGTAGGTCGAGAGGTGGAGGCGGGCGATCTCGCGGGCCTTGGACGGATCCGACTCCAGGACCACGGCCTGCTCGGCGGCAACCGTCTTGTCGGGGCCGAGCGCGGCCCGCGCCCGTGCGGTGTGCTCGGGCGTCACGAGGTACGGGTGCGAGCCCGCCGTGCGCTCGCCGGCGAGCTCGAGCATCTTCGGACCCAGCGCTGCGAGCAGCCTCGAATCCACCGGCACCGGCACGGGCGTGGCATCGATGCCGTCGAGGAACTCCCGGGTCCTCGCCACGGGCCGGGCGTACTTGCCCGGCTCGGTGCTGTCGATCAGCCGGGCGTGGCTGACGCCGATGCCCATCAGGAAGCGGTCGCCGTGCGCGGCGGTGAGGCGGGCGTGCTCGCTGGCAGTCTCCTCCGGCGTGTGCATCCAGAGGTTGAGGATCCCCGTCGCCACGGTGAGGGTCGTCGTCGCGGACATCAGGTTCTCGACCGCGCCGAACACGTCGCCGCCCACATCGGGGATCCATGCGGCCGAGTACCCGAGGCGCTCGACCTCGGCCGCGGCAGCTGCGGCAGACGCCGTGTCGCCGTATCGGAGTGATGCTGCCCAGACGCCCGTGCCACGGATCGGTTCCATGGCACGAGTCTGCCGACTCACGACGTCCCGCGTCGGGTCCGACGTCAGATCGTCGCCATCAGTGCATCGCCTCGGCCCTCGCCGTCAACGGATGGCGACCCGCGGGTCTGTTGCGATCCGGCTCTCGATCCCGGTCGGCCCGACCGGTGTCGTGCCGCGCAGCGTGACCCGTCGCATCCGCCGCGGCGCGTCGCCGAAGTCGTCGGTGGCGTAGTGCATCGTGGCCTGGTTGTCCCACATCACGACGTCGCCCTCGCGCCACCGATGGCGGAACGTGACCTCGGGTTGGACGGTGTGCCGATGGAGCAGATCGAGCAAGCCGTCGCTCTCGATGCGGGACAGCCCGACGATGTGGGTGGTGAAGCCCGGGTTGACGAACAGCGCCCGGCGCTTCGTGACGGGGTGGACCCGCACGACCGGATGGATGACCGGCGGCACCGAAGCAGCCTGGTCGAGCAACACCTGCGCGTCGTCGCGGTCGAGCGCAGTGTCGAACGGCTCACCCCAGTAGGCCAGTGGCGAGATCCGGTGAACGGCTTCCAGCCCGTCCACCAGCGACTGGATCGGTGCGGCGAGACGGTCGTATGCGCCGCGCAAGTCGGCCCACAGTGTGTCGCCGCCGAACTGCGGGACCATGTCGGCCACCAGGATCGACGCCATCGGCGGCGTCGCGGTGACCGTGACGTCGGTGTGCCAGCGTGCGTTCCGACCGCCCTGGGCAGCATCGAGCTCGAGGATCTCGGGATGGTCGGGATGTCCCGGCACGACCGGATGCGCCGGCGTGGGCTCGCCGAGCCGGCGGGCCAAGGCGACCTGATCCGCTGGCGACAGGCCTTGGTCGCGGATGACGAGGACGAGGTGCTCGTGCAGCTGCTCGCGCAGCCGGTCGGCGTCGATGTCGACGCGCAGGTCCGCGCCGACGATCTCGGCACCGATCCCGCTGGTCAACTGCTCGACCTTCCACGACGTCGCGCTGGTCATCTGGTTCCTCGATCCTGGTGTCGGTCGTCCTGAGCGCGCTCTCGACCGCGCTGATAAAGTTGACCATACCGATCAACATTCGGTCCAGTCACTTCGAGGTACTCCGAAAGGCGGTGGAGATGGGCGCTGAGCGGATGGAGCTGGGGATCATCGGCGCCGGGCCGGCCGCCTCGTCGCTGCTCGAGCGGCTGTCGGCGAACGCGGCGGAGATGCTCGGCGGACGGCACCTCCGGGTGCACCTGATCGATCCCCACCGTGCGGGCACCGGACGGGTCTGGCGGCCCGACAACCACGCCGGGCTGTGGATGAACTCCCTTGCCGAGGACGTCACGATGTTCCCCGACGACACGGTGATCTTCGACGGTCCGATCCGACCCGGACCGTCGCTCTTCGAGTGGTCGCGATCCGTCGGCGACGCAGAGCTGGCGGAGTTGGCCGATCCCACGCTGATCGCCGAGATCCGCGGCCTCACGGGCACCACGTTCCCCACCCGTCGGGTGCAGTCCGTGTACCTCGAATGGTTCCACCGACAGATCGTGGCAGCGCTGCCGCCCGAGGTCGAGCTCGTCGTCCACGCGGCGACGGCCATCGACCTCGCCGACGACGGCAGGGGGCGCCAACGGATCCTCCTCGAGGGAGCTGTCGGAGGCGATCTCGAGACGCTCGACGTCGATGTCGTGGTGCTCGCCCTCGGCCATCTCGATGCTCACCCCGACGCGGTGAGTCTCGCCTTCGGGGAGTTTGCGGCAGCCCATGGGCTGGTCCACATCGGCGCCGGCCACACGGCCGAGCTACAGCTCGACGCGCTCGCCCCGGGCACGGACGTCATCGCGCTCGGCTTCGGCCAGGCGTTCACCGACCTGCTCGTGCTCGTCACCGAGGCGCGCGGCGGGCGCTTCGTCACCGACGGCGGCGGCGAGGTCCGATACGAGCCGAGCGGGCGAGAGCCGATCATCCACGTCGGTTCGCGGCGCGGCGTGCCGTATCGGTCGAAGATGGACTACCGGCTGCAGGCTCCCCCGGCTCCGGCGCCGAGGTTCTTCGACGAGGCGGCGATCACCGATCTCCTCGGCCGGGAGGAACCGCTGGAGTTCCGTCGCGACGTGCTGCCGATCGTGCTCCGCGAGGTCGGCTGGGCCTACTACCACGAGCTGTTCAACGCCCATCCCGAGCGCACGACGACATCATGGGCGCAGTTCAGTGCGGCCTACGCCGAGGCGGCAACGCCTGCCGAGACCGATGCGTTGATCGCTGCCTCGGTTCGCGATCGACGTGACGTCTTCGACATCGATCGGATCAACACGCCGCTCGCGGGGCTGCACTTCGCGACGGCGGCGGCGCTGCACGAGCACGTCAGCAACCACGTGCGCGCCGATGTCGAGCGCCGGACGGACCCGGCGTTCAGCGCCGACCTCGGCGCGTTCAACGCGCTGTTGCAGTGCTTCGTGTCGATCGCGCGGATCGCCGCATCCGGGCGGATGTCGACCCGCTCGCGCATCGAGGACGTCGCGGGATGGTGGTTCAGCTTCTTCATGTACTACGCCAGCGGCCCTCCGCCCGCTCGGTTGCGACAGCTGCTCGCGTTGGAACGCGTCGGCATCGTGCGGTTCATCGGCGCGGGCACCACCGTGCGCGCCGACAGCGAACGGGGCGCGTTCGTCGCGACCAGCACGAGCCATCCGGAGCAGATCAGCGCCGGAGCGATGATCGATGCCGTCGTCGCCCCGGCCACCGTGTCGCGAACTGCCGACGTCCTGCTGCAACGCCTGCGCGACCGTGGCGAGCTGCTCGAGGAGATCGCCGCCGACGAGAGCGGATGGTCGGCCAACACCGGCAAGGTGGTCGTGTCCGGCCCGGCCCTGAACCTCGTCGACCGCGACGGCGAGGCACATCCCCATCGCCACGGGATCGGTTCGTTCACGAGTCGCCCGGCGGCCGGCGCGTTCTCCCGTCCGCGCACCAACGCTCCGACGTTCCGTCAGAACGATGTCGTGGCCCGCGCGGTGCTGGCGAGCCTCGTGCGCCTCAGCGCTGCAGCGCAGCCCGACCTGTCGCGACGGTGATCGTGTCGTCCTGCGGCGTGTGCACCGGGCCGTGCAGCACGTTGCGCAGGTGGCGCTCCAGCGGATGGCTGCTGGACAGGCCGGGGTTGCCGATCAGGCGCACCGCACCGAGCACGACGTCGATCGCCGAGTTGGTCACCGCGCGCTTGACGAGGTTTGCCTCGGCGGCCGCCGTGACGGGATCGAGGCCGCCGTCGACGTCGTCGGCCATCGACCGCAGCAACCGATCCGACATCGCGATCTGGGCCTCGATTGCTCCGAACGCCTCGTGGAACCGCGGCAGCGACGACAGCGGCGCGCCGAGGCTGGTGGGCACCCGCTCGTTCAAGTAGCTCGCCAGCCAGACACGGGCCGCACGCGCCACACCGTGGTACACCGACGCCATCAGGACGGCGTTCCAGATCGCGAAGATCGGGTCGATCCCCGCAGTGCGGTCGTCGGGCGACATCACGTCGACGGCGTGGTCGAGGGGCACGACGAGGTCGGTGAAGACGACGTCGTCGCTGCGCGTGGCCCGCATCCCGAGTGGTTCCCACGTGCGCTCCACCGAGTAGCCGGGTGTGCCGGACTCGGCGAGGAACGCTCCGACGCGTGGCACGGCTTCGTCGGTGGTCGCCCACACCAGCATCCAACGCAGGAGCGGGATGCCCGTGCTGTAGATCTTGCGCCCGGTGATCCGCCATCCGCCGTCGCCGGGCAGGCGGTGCGCCGTGGTGGCCGGACGCCCGCCGCGGCCGGGCGTGCCGAGCTCGGGCTCTACCCGCAACGCGTTGATCAGTGCGACGCCGTCGATGGAGCTCTGCTGGACCATGTCGCGCACCGCCTCCGGCCACGGCAGCCGGCGCAGGTTGTTGTGCGCCGTGAGGTGCTGGGCGACGATCAACGCGACGCACGGGTCTGCTTCGCCGATCGATCGCACGACCTCGGCACAGACCGCCAACCCCGCTCCTGCGCCGCCGTTGGCGACCGGGATCGTGAGGTTGAGCACACCCAGCCGCCACAGGGGCGGGAAGGCCTCGAACGGGAACGACCCATCTGCGTCGTGCGCCGCCGCGTGTGCCGCGATCTCCGCCAGGACGTCCGACAGCTCAGCGGCAGACTCGTTCGGCAGTTGGCTCATCCGGCGCCCGGTTCGAGCACGACCTTGATCGCGCCCGATGCTCGGTCATGTGCCACCGCAAACGCGTCGGCAACAGCATCGAGCGGGAACCGATGGGTGATCAACGTCGCCGCGATCTCCGGGTTCGCGGCCAACACATGCGCCGCGGTGTCGAAGTCGCGCACCGCTCCGTCATGGCCGTACATGGTCGACGGGATCAGCTGGACCTCCTTCATGCACAGCTCGATCGCCGGCAGCGCGACGGTGCCCGTCCAGTACACGCCGACCAAGACGATCCGGCCGCCGGGACGGACCATCCGCACCGCTTGAGCAAGAGACTTCTCGGTTCCTGCTGCGTCGAAGACGACGTTCCATGCGCTGTGATCGCGCTCGCCGACTGCGCCACCCAGACGCTCGACCGCTGCGCGCTGATGGTCGTGACGGGCGAAGACGTCCACATCGGCGATCCCCTGAGCGCGCAGTGCGGCGAGCACGCAGAGGCCGATCGTGCCGCCACCGATCACTGCCACGCGACCGCCCGTCATGTCGCCCGCGAGTCGCACGGCGTGGACCGCGACCGCGAGCGGCTCGACGAGCGCTGCTGAGCCGACGGCCACGCCGGCCGGCAGCAGCACGATCGACGACTCCGGCACCACGCACCGCTCGGCCATCCCGCCATCCGCGTCCACGCCGAACGTACGCAGCCCGTTGCGACAGTGGTACGGCCGGCCGCTGAGGCATTGCTCGCACTGCCGGCAGGCGCCCATCGGCTCGACCGCAACCAGGCGGCCGTCGTCGAGCGTGCCCGCGAACTCGTGGCCGAGCGTGGCAGCGATGGGCATCATCTCGATCATGTGCAGGTCGGATCCGCACACACCGGCGGAGGCCACCGTGACGCGCACGCCCTCGCCGCTCGGCTCGGGAACTTCGGCACACACCACTTGCTGATCGACGCAACGCACGGCTCGCATCCCTGCATCGTGCCAGGCGCACCACCCCGACGCATTCACCGGCGGCCGGCCGGGGAAGGTGTCGGGTCCGGCGGGCGGTGGCTCAGGAGTCGGCGAACACCTTGCGTGCCCACGCGTAGTCGGCCTTGCCGCTGGCCGTGCGGCCGATGACATCGACCAGGCGGAGGTCGCGCGGCACCTTGTAGCCCGCCACCCACTCGCGCGCGAACGCACCGAGCTCGTCGATCGTCGGCGTCATGCCGTCGCGCGGTTGCACGACGGCGGCGACGCGTTGACCGAAGCGCTCGTCCGGGATGCCGACGACGAGCACGTCGTCGACGGCCGGATGGCGCTTGAGCGCGGCCTCGACCTCGTCGGGGAAGACCTTCTCGCCGCCGGTGTTGATGCAGGCCGTGCCGCGCCCAAGCAGGATCACCGTGCCGTCGGCCTCGACCGTGGCGAAGTCGCCGGGGATCACCCAGCGCACACCGTCGGGGTCGGGGACGAACGTCGCGTCGGTCTTGGCCTGGTCCTTGTAGTAGCCGAGCGGGATCGCACCCTTGCGCGCGAGCATGCCGACGTCGCCCGAGCCGGGCGCGACCGGACGCATGTCCTCACCGAGCACGGACATGTTCTCGGTGAGCTTGAACCGCTGGCCGGTTCCCGCAGGCGATCCACTGGCGCCCATCTCCGACGAGCCGATCGCGTCCGAGATCCCGATGCCCGGGAAGCGGGTGCGGTACTCGTCCTTGACGACGTCGGAGAACAGCGCGCCACCGGAACCGATGCCCTGCAGGCACGACACGTCGAGGTCGAACCCCGGCGTGTCCAGCGCTTCCACCAGCGGCCGGGCGATGGCGTCGCCGACGACCATGATCCGGTTGCAGCGCTCCTTGGCGACGCCCCTCCAGACCTCCATCGGATCGAAGCCGTGTGCTCCGTAGAGCAC
>JAOBWO010000455.1 GCA_025463415.1 Acidimicrobiales bacterium
CATCACCACGGCACAAGTCGAAGACTTCGTCGGACTGATGCGCCGGCTGTGGAAGGGCGAGGTCATCATCGGCCACGACGGGCCGGCGGGGAAGTTCCCCGTCCTGGCCCTCGACCCCACCTTCGACGAAGCGATCCCGCTGATGTTCACGGCCTTTGGCCCGCAGTCGTTGGCGCTCTGCGGCCGAGCCTTCGACGGCGTGATCCTGCACACGTTCTTCACCGATGAGACCCTGCAGCGCTGCGTCACCACGGTGAAGCGTGCCGCTGAAGAAGCCGGACGCGACCCCGACGCGGTGCGGGTGTGGAGCTGCTTCGCGACGATCGGCGACTGGATCCCGGAGGACGTCCGGCTGAAGAAGACCGTCGGTCGGCTCGCCACCTACCTGCAGGGATACGGGGATCTGCTCGTGCGCACGAACGGCTGGGACCCTGCCGTGCTGGAACGGTTCCGCGCCGACCCGTTCATCGCCGGGTTCCGCGGCGCGCTCGACGGGGTGGCCACGACGAGCGAGCTCGAGCACGTCGCCACGCTGATCCCCGACGGGTGGTTGGCACCCGCGGCCTCGGGCACTGCCGAGCAGTGCGCCGCCGCTGTGCTCCACCAGCTCGACCTCGGCGCCGACGGCGTGATCCTGCACGGGGCCACGCCGGCCGATCTGGCCCCGACCATCGCGGCCTATCGCGACATCCGGCCTGCCGGCCGCTTCGACCACTGCGTGGCCAACCCGGGCCGCTGAGCCGCGGCGGGCGACAACACATCTGGGCGCGCGGGTACCATCGCCGCATGGCCGCAGACGTGAGCTCGTGGGAGCAGCTGTCGAAGGGGATCGATCTCCCCTTCCACCCCGACATCGTCGTGCCGGCACTGCACGAGGTGCGGCTGGACATCCCCACTCCACCTGCCGTCGGTGACGTCGGCAAGGCGGCTCGCGCGGCGGTCGTCGAGCGCCTCGCGTTCGACGTGAGCCCAGGGATGACCATCGCCGTCGGTGCCGGCAGCCGCGGGCTCAGCGAACGCGTCGATGTGCTGCGCGGCACCATCGAAGGTCTGCGCGACCTGGGCGCCGAACCGTTCGTCGTGCCCGCCATGGGCAGCCACGGCGGAGCCACGGCGGAGGGCCAGCGGACCATGCTCGAGGAGCTGGGCATGACCGAGGACGCGATCGGCGCGGAGATCCGGGCGACCATGGACACGGTCGAGGTCGCGCGCACGCCCGACGGGATGCCGCTGTACCTCGACCGCCACGCGGCAGGTGCCGACCGGATCCTGCCCGTCAACCGGGTCAAGCCGCACACGTGCTTTCACGGCCCGATCGAGAGCGGCTGCACGAAGATGGCCGTCGTCGGCTTCGGCAAGCAGCTCGGCGCCGCGCAGATCCACGCATGCGGCCCCACCGAGATGCGCGACCGCCTGTTGCGGGGCATCGCCGCGTTGCGCGCCACCGGACGCCTGCTCGGGGGTGTCGCGACGGTCGAGTCGACCACGGGCGACGTCGTGCGCGTCGTCGGGCTCGACGCCAACGACGTCGGCGGCGATGCGGAGCACGAGCTGCTCGAGTTCGCCGCCACCCTGGTGCCGCCGCTGCCGTTCCCGACGATCGACGTGCTGATCATCGAGCGCGGTGGCAAGGACATCAGCGGCACGACGTTGGACCCGAACGTGACCGGCCGGTTCTGGATCAACGGCTTGGGGGATTCGGCCAGCCCGAAGGTCAGCAACATCGTGCTCCTCGACATCACCCCGGTCAGCCGCGGCAACGTGCTCGGCATCGGCCTCGCGGACTTCATCCCGGCAGCCGTTGCCAACCAGATCGACTGGCAGAAGACCTACGTCAACTGCTTCACGGCGGGTGCCAGCGGCGTGCGCCGCGCACGGATGCCCATGGTGCTCCCCGATGAAGAGGCGTGCATCAAGGCCGCGCTGAGCATGTGCGGCAAGGCGGCGCTCGAACCCAAGAAGGTCGTGCGGATCGCGAGCACCCTGCACATGTCGCACTGCTGGGTCAGCGACGCGATCCTGGCCGACCTGCCGGCGGGCGTGACCCGCGCCTAAAACTTCGGGAGGACGACGGCAGCCATGGCCGCGAAGTGCAGGCCGGCGCCGATGATCGTGCAGACGTGGAACACCTCGTGGAAGCCGAACACGCGCGGCCAGGGATCGGGGCGCTTCAGCGCGTAGATCACCGCACCCGCCGTGTACGCGACACCGCCGCCGATGACGAGCATGAAGCCGAGCACGCCGAGGCCATGGGCCAGTTCGACGATCGACGGCGCGATGGCCCAGCCGACGATGACGTAGATCCCGGCGAACACCCGCCGAGGGAGGTGGAACGGTGCCCACTCGAGCGTGACCCCGATGACGGCCCCGCCCCACGCGGTGATCAGCAGGCTCGTTCTGTGCCAGCCCGTGAGGCACGTCGCGGCCATCGGGGTGTAGGCGCCGGCGATCGCCAGGAAGATCGTGCAGTGATCGAGCTTCGACATCAACGCCTTGGCGGCGGGCTCCCAGCGGAGGCGATGGTAGGCGGACGACACACCGAACATCGCGCCGGTGCCGGCGACGTACACGATCATCAGCAACGGGCCTCGCTGGGTGCCCGCAGCATCGGCGATCAGCCAGCCTCCGAGCGCCAGCATGCAGGCGAAGGCCAGCACGTGCGACCACCCCCGAAGCAGCGGTTTGACCAGGATCGCCGGGACCGCATCGCGGTCTTGCGCGGCCTGCGCCGGCGTCGAGACAGGCGCCGCGTTCGGTGTGTCGACGGCCATGGCCCACCGTACCCATGCACGGGTCTCGGAAGACCCTTCCGTGCCGGTCCCCACTCACTTCAAGACCATGGCAAGGCCAGCCGCGCGGCTCAAGTCGCTCCCGGTGTCCGCCGATACCAATTCGAACGCTCAGAGGCGGGAGAAGGTGGCTCTGTGGACAACTCGAACATCGACTCCGACAACACAACTGGAACCCCGCTCCCGGCGCCGTCCGGGCCCGTTGCCGCGGCTGTGCTGCAGCGCCAGCTCGACGGCTTGATGGCGGTCTTCGGCGCGGTCAGCTCCGCGCTGCTGGTCATCGACGATCGCGGCATCGTGGTGATGGCCAACCCCGAGGCGGTACGCCTCTTCGGCCCGCTGCACACGCTGCTGGACGCATCGTTGACGAACCTGCTCATCGCCGGGGACACCGACGCCTCCGCTGCTCCGCTGCTCGACGCCGAGACCCTCCCCTTCGCGCTCCTGCAGCGACGGTGGAAGGCAGACGACGTGCGCCTCCGGCCGAGTGGACTGCCGAACTTCCCCGCAGACTTCGTGCTCATCCCGTTCGACACCGGTGGTCGTCGCAACGCCGTCGTCGTGATCACCGACAACAGCGACCGCGAGCCGGCCCGTGCCCAGTTGGAGTGGCAGGCCACGCACGATCCGCTGACCGGCCTGAGCAACCGCGCGATCCTGCTCGACCGCCTGGAGCACGCGCTCTTGCTCGCGGCTCGATCGGGCACGTGGCCGACGCTGATCTTCCTCGACCTCGACCGCTTCAAGTCGGTCAACGATCAACTCGGGCACAGCACCGGCGACCGGCTGCTGATCGAGGCGGCCGAGCGGATCAAGCGATCGGTCCGTGCCGCGGACACGGTCGCCCGGATCGGCGGCGACGAGTTCGTCGTGCTCTGCGAGGCACTCGAGCGCGTCGACATCGCGTCGCAGGTCGCGGCGCGCATCCTCCAGGCGATGGAGGAGGTCTTCGACTTCAACGGCGAACAGGTGCGCATCTCCGCATCGATCGGCATCACGACAGCCAGCCCCAGCGTCACGACGGCCGAGGAACTGCTCCGCAACGCCGACCTCGCCATGTACCGGGCCAAGGAGAGCGGTCGCAACCAGATCGCGATGTTCGACACGGTCATGCATTCGGAAGTCCGCCGGCGGATCGACATGGAGCGGGCCCTGCGCGTCGCCCTCGACAACGACGAGTTGAGCGTCGTCTACCAGCCGATCTTCGACACCGCGCGCGGCGCGGTGGTCGCGTTCGAAGCGCTGGTGCGCTGGGAGCACGAGACGTTCGGCAAGCTCAGCCCACTCGACTTCATCCCCCTCGCCGAGGAGACGGGACTGATCGCAGCGCTGGGCGAGCGCGTGTTGGACATCGCCTGCCGTGACGCCGCGTCGTGGCGCGAGGTCGCCGGGCACACGATCGGTCTCCACGTCAACGTGTCGGGTCGCCAGGTCAGCGCGTCGAACTTCGTGAGCTTCCTCTCACGCGTGATGCGGCACCACCACATGGACCCGTCCAGCCTCACCCTGGAGCTGCAGGAGTCCGTGCTGCTCGACAACCCCGAGCGCGCCGTCGCCCGCCTGGTCGCATTGCGCGAGCTCGGGCTGCGGATCGCGATCGACGACTTCGGCGTCGGCTACTCGTCACTCGCGTACCTGCGCCGATTCCCGCTCGACGTGCTCAAGGTCGACCGCCAGTTCGTGGCCGGCATCGCCCAGTCGCCCCAGGGCCAACAGGTCCTGCAGGCCATCGTCGATCTCGCCGCCGGCCTCGACTACAGCGTCATCGCGGAAGGTGTCGAGCAGGCAGACGAGCTGGCCTCGCTGTGCAAGCTCGGCTTCCAGTTCGCACAGGGCTACCTCCTGGCCGCGCCCATGTCACCCACCGAGGCACTCCTCCTGGCCGCCGCCAGCGCCCTGCCCGATGGCGACGCCCCGTCGCAGATCGCCCAGATCAACGGCCACACCCAGCACGCGGATTCCAGCCACGGCTGACGGGCGCGATCCCGGCGGCGTCAGCTGCCGAAGGGAAAGCCGAGATCAGGCGCGGTGAGCATCGGGCGGAAGGGAACGCCCGCTGCCTCCGCCATCGCTCCGCAGGTCCCGCCACGGTCGACGATGACGGTGATCAGGATCGGGATCGCGCCGAACGCACGCACGGCTTCGACGGCTTCCATGAGCGACGTGCCGCGGGTGACGGTGTCCTCGGTGATCACCACGAGGTCTCCGGGCAGGAGAGCCCCGGCGACGCGGCCCGTGACGCCGTGGTCCTTGGCCTCCTTGCGCACGGTGAAGCTGCGCAGCTGCCACCCCCGAGTGGCAGCGACCGCAGCGACGCCATAGGCGACGGGGTCGGCACCGACCGTGAGGCCACCGATGGCGGTCGCCTCCGCAGGGATCAGGCCGAGCGCCACATCGGCCATCAACACAACGCCGTCGGGACGGCACGCAGTCTGCTTGGTGTCCAGGAACCAGGTGCTCTTCGCGCCTGACTTCAGCGTGAAATCGCCACGGCGCACGGAGTGCTGCAGCACGTGAGCCCGCAGCGCCGCGCGCGCGGGATCGAGGGTGGGCAGATCGTCGGTGCTCGACACGGTGCGAACCTAGCCGCGGGTCCGTCGATCGCGCATGAGGACCTCCTGCGCGATCGTGGCCACGTGGGAGCCGTCGACCGCGAAGACGTGACCGATCGAGAGCCCGCGGCCGCCGACGAAGTTGTGGCACGCGAACTCGTGCAGGTTCCAGGCGTCGGCCCGGCCAGGCCGATGGAACCAGATCGTGTGGTCGAGGCTGGCGACGAAGAGCGTGTTGTCCTTGTCGAGCCCTGGCTCCTGTCCGATCGGGTGGGCACGGACCACCGCATCGGTGGGCAGGTCGTCGGACATGTAGGCGAGCATGCACGCGTGCAGGAGCGGGTCGTCACCGAGTTCGTCCGTCGCGCGCATCCAGGCCGCGAAGCGGCCGGCGCCGGTGCGCGGCTCGGGCGGGAAGTGACGGGACGGCACGGTCCGGCGCTCGAACAGCGTCGTCCACGAGTCGCTGAGCAGTTCGTCGGGTGCAGGGACATCGATGGGCGCAGGAATCGTCTGGATGTCGTCGGACGGCTCGGCGAGTTGGAACGACGCCTCGAGGTTGAGGATCGCGCCGATCGCCTGGCGGGCCACCACGCGCCTCGTGCAGAACGTGTGGCCGTTGCGGATGCGGTCGACCTCGTATCTCACCGGCTCGGCATGATCGCCACGGCGGATGAAGTAGGCGCGCAGGGAGTGCACCGCCAGATCACCGTCCACCGTCGCCGCGGCCGCACGAAGCGCTTGGGCCACGATCTGTCCGCCGTAGAGGCCGCCCCACGGATATTGCGGACCGCTGCCGACATATGTGTCAGGCCCGTGATCGGCCAATCGGAGAAGGGCGTGTGCGTCCATGTGGGCCCTCATCGTAAAGCTCGAATCTGGTAAATGATGCCCCTTGGAATTGGAGTTCATTGAATCTAAGCTGGGTGCATGGCGAAGCGTGGACCCAAAGGGCCGATGACCGACGATCACAAAGCTGCACTGGCTGCTGGACGTTCGGAAGGTCGTGCAGTTCGTGACTATCTCGAGGCGCTCCGGAACAACAAACCCAAGCGTGGACGCAAGCGAACACCAGAATCGATCGCCAAGCGGTTGGAAGCAATCGACGCTGAGCTGGTCGACGCAGATCCCGTGCAAGAGCTCCGATTGGTGCAAGAGCGGCTCGATCTCTCGGCTGAATTGAGCACCGTCGCACAGTCCGTCGACCTGACCGCGATCGAGTCCGAATTCGTCAAAGTCGCCAAGGACTACAGCGCTCGGAATGGGTTCAGCTACGCCGCTTGGCGCACCATCGGCGTCGAGGCCAGCGTGCTCAAGAAAGCCGGAATCGGCCGCGGCGAAGGCTGACCTTTCAGCTCAATCGAGTGCGTCCAGGGCGACGAACACCCGGGACACGTGCTGCAGGCTGCGCTGCACGTCGAACGCGCTGTCCAGCACAGCTGCATCGACGTCGACGCGTGGGTCCGCGTCGAGCAGCTCACGGAAGCTGCGGCCCTGATCCCACGCCTGCATCGCGTTGTCCTGCACGATCCGATACGAGTCGTCGCGGCTCAGACCCGACTGGACGAGTGCCAGCAACACGGGTTGGCTGAACACGAGGCCGTGGCTGGCTTCCAGGTTGGCGATCATTCGCTCGGGAAAGACCTGGAGACCGAGCAGCAATCGACGCATCCGGTGCAGCACATAGTGGGCCAGCGTGGCCGAATCGGGGAGCACGATCCGCTCGACCGAGCTGTGCGAGATGTCTCGTTCGTGCCACAACGCGACGTCCTGCATTCCGGCTTGCAGGTTGCCGCGCAGCACCCGGGAGAGACCGGAGATCGTCTCCGCAGAGATCGGATTGCGCTTGTGCGGCATCGCCGACGAGCCCTTCTGCCCGACCTTGAAACCCTCCTGCGCCTCGCGCACCTCGGTGCGTTGCAGATGGCGCAATTCGACCGCGATCAGCTCCATCGTCGAGCCGATGGACGCGCATGCATACAGGAACTCGGCGTGGCGATCGCGAGCGATCACCTGCGTGGCCGGCACCGGCGTGAGCCCGAGCTGTTCGCCGACGTAGGCCTCGACGGCTGGATCGATGTTCGAGTACGTGCCCACGGCGCCGCTGAGCTTGCACACCGCAACCGTGGACCGCGCGGCGATCAGACGATCCCTGTCGCGGCCGATCTGCAACGCCCACAGTGCGACCTTCATCCCGAAGGTGGTCGGCTCCGCGTGCACGCCGTGCGTGCGCCCGATCATCACCGTGTCGCGATGCGTGATGGCCAGCTGCCGGACGACCTCGATCAACTGCGTCGTGGCGTCGATCAACAGGTCGCACGCGTCGCGCAGCATCCAGCACCACGCCGTGTCGACGACGTCGCTGCTGGTCAGCCCGTAGTGGATCCAGGAGCCCGCCGGCGCACCGATCGCGCCCTGGACGACGTCGACGAACGCGGCGACGTCGTGATCGGTGACGGCTTCGCGGTCGAGCACCGCCTGCACGAACGACTCGTCGACGTGCGGCGCGCCGGCACGACACTGCGCGGCGTCGGCAGCGGGAACAAGGCCGAGCTGAACGTGGGCATCGGTGGCCAGCAGCTCGATCTCCAGCCAGCGACGGAAGCGCTCGACATCGCTGAACACCGCCGTCATCTCCGGCAGCGAGTAGCGGGGGATCATCGCGATCCCACGAGGGCTGCTTCGTCGGTGGGCCGCTCCCAGAGCAAGTAGTCGTCGCGTTCGGCGCCCACGCCCACGATCCGGATCGGAATGCCGATCTCGGCCTCGACGATGCGCAGGAACTCCTTCGCCTCGGCGGGCAGGTCGGCGGGCTCGCGGATGTCGGCCAACGACCGGTTCCAACCCGGCAACGTCGTGTAGATCGGCTCGACATCAGCGAGCAGCGACATGCGATCCGGGTAGTTGCTGAGCACGGTCTCACCGATGCGGTAGCCGGTGCAGACCTTGACCTCGGCGAAGGTGTCGAACACGTCGAGCTTGGTGAGCGCGATCTCGGACAGCGAGTTCAGGCGGACGGCCTGGCGGAGCATCACGCAGTCGATCCAGCCCGGACGACGGCGACGACCGGTGACGGTGCCGAACTCGCGACCGATGTCGACGAGCGTGTCGCCGAGCGCGTCGGTGAGCTCGGTCGGGAACGGACCGGCGCCGACACGAGTCGTGTACGCCTTCGTGATGCCGACGATGCGGTCGATGTCGCGCGGCCCGAGACCGGTGCCGACGCAGGCACCCCCGGCAGTCGGGTTGCTGGAGGTCACGAACGGATACGTGCCGTGATCGAGGTCGAGGAACGTCGCCTGTGCACCCTCGAGCAGCAGCTGGTGGCCCTGGGCGAGCGCGTCGTGCAGCGCACTGACGGTGTCCCGCACGTACGGCGCAAGGCGCGCTGCGAGGGTGGTGAACTGCTCGACGATCGCGTCGACGTCGAGCTCGGCGGCGTCGACGGCGCGCAGCGCACGGTCCTCGATGACTGCGCGTTCACGGACCTTCGTCGCGAACGCAGCGGGATCGAGCACGTCGCCGGCGCGGATGCCGATCCGGTTCGACTTGTCCGCGTACGCCGGGCCGATGCCCTTCAACGTGGTGCCGATCTTCTCGTCACCGCGACTCGTCTCCGCGAAGGCGTCCCACGCCTGGTGCCACGGGAAGATCAGGTGGGCGTGGCTGCTCACGATCAGGCGCTCGCAGGAGATGCCGCGCTTCTCGAGCGTGTCGATCTCGGCGAAGAGGGTGATCATGTCGACGACGACGCCGTTGGCGATGACCGGCACGACGTGGTCGTACAGGATCCCGCTCGGGATCAACTGCAGGGCATAGCGCTCGTCACCGACGACGACGGTGTGCCCCGCGTTGTGACCGCCTTGGTAGCGCACGACATAACCGTGCTCCTTGGACAGCAGGTCGATGACCTTGGCCTTGCCCTCATCGCCCCATTGGGCTCCAACTACGACGGTGACTGGCATGCACGCTCCAAAGCGAAGGGGGAACGTGAAGTGATCCTAGCGGATACCGTTTCCGCCATGGCTGTGCTGCGCCGAATGACCTGGTCCGACATGACCGAGACCGAGCGTGAGCGGCTGTGCCATCGCGGCCTCGACGACATCTTCGATCCCGCGCTGCGCGCCTCGATCGGCACGATCATCGAGGACGTCCGCGAGCACGGCGACGAAGCCGTCTGCAGGGCCCTGCGCGACTTCGACGGGATCACCATCGAGCCCCATCAGCTCCGCGTCAGCGCCGACGACATCGAGTCGGCGAAGGTGTCCGGCGAGGTCGATCTCGCACTCGACGAAGCGATCACCAACCTGCGCACCTTCAACACAGCCGTGCGCGACCGTGCCTCCGACTGGTGGATGGAGAGCACCCCTGGCCTGTTCGTCGGCGAGAAGGTCACGCCGATCGCCAGCGCGGGCCTGTTCGTGCCCAGCGGCAAGGCCAGCTATCCGTCCGTGGCGTACCAGATCGCGGTTCCGGCGGTGGTGGCCGGTGTCCCCGAGCTCGCGCTCGTCGTCCCGCCGGCGCCCGGCGGCGAGGGCGAGGTCGATCCTGCTGTGCTGGTCGTCTGCCGCAAGCTGGGCATCGCTGACGTGTTCCGCGTCAACGGGCCCGCGGGCGTCGCCGCGCTCGGCTTCGGCACGGAGTCCATCCCGAAGGTGCGCAAGATCGTCGGCCCCGGCTCCCCGGCTGTCACGTGCGCGCAGGTCGAGATGCAGCGCCATGGCGTCGCGACGATGATGCTGCTCGGTCCCACGGAGAGCGTCGTCATCGCCGACGAGCACGCGGACGTCATGCGCCTGGCTGCCGATCTGCTGATCGAGGCCGAGCACGGCACCGACACCTCGGTCGTGCTGGTCACCACCTCGCCGGCGCTTGCCGATGCTGTCGACGACGAGCTCGCCCGGCAGCTCGCCGATCTGCCCGAGGTCCGTGCCGCCGCCGCTCGCGCCGCGCTCGGCCACAACGGTGGCTGCGTGTTCGTCGGCTCCCTCGCCGAGGCCACCGACGTCGTCAACCGCTATGCGCCAGAGCACCTCCAGCTCGCCTTACGGGAACCCGATCTGCAACCCACGCTGTCCCGGCTCACCGAGGCCGGCGAGATCCTGCTCGGCCAGGACACGCCCTTCAGCGCAGCCAACTACCTGATCGGCTGCCCGGCGTCGCTGCCCACGAGCGG
This sequence comes from Acidimicrobiales bacterium, assembly GCA_025463415.1. Classification (GTDB taxonomy): domain Bacteria; phylum Actinomycetota; class Acidimicrobiia; order Acidimicrobiales; family Ilumatobacteraceae; genus WLMZ01. The sequence continues at coordinate 10,518 of JAOBWO010000455.1, forward strand.
CTTCGCGCACGTGTCGTCCGGGATCACCGTCGACGCGTTCCTCAAGCGCACCGCCGTCGCCCAGGCCGATCCCGCGGCGCTGCGCGCGATGAGCCCGGCCATCGTCGCGCTCGCGGATCACGAGGGCTTCCCGGCCCATGCCGCGGCGCTGCGCCGGCGTCACCCCGGCTGACGCCGCCGATCCGGGCGCTGCCGGAGAAATCGGCAAAGTCCCGGCAAGGTCGGCGAGGGTCAGCGCGGTGACCAGCACAGCGCCTACGATCGAGGCACCATGAACTCGTTGCTGCTGGTCGAAGACGACGAGCGGATCAGCCTGCCTCTCGTGCGGATGCTCGAAGCAGAGGGCTTCACGGTGGTCCACGTGGCCGCCGGCGAGGCAGCCCTGGCCGCAGTCGGCGCGGACGTACCCGACCTCGTGCTGCTCGATCTCAGCCTGCCCGACATCGACGGGCTCGACGTCTGCCGGCGGCTGCGGATCTCGCATCCCGGCCTGCCGATCGTGATGCTGACCGCACGCAACGAGGAGGTCGACATGGTGGTCGGCCTCGATGCCGGCGCGGACGACTACATCACCAAGCCGTTCCGCGTCGCCGAGCTGACAGCGCGGATCCGCACCCGGCTTCGGGCCAGCGCCGTCGGCAGCTCGTTCAACGAAGAGGACCAATTCGGCACGCTTCGCGTCGACCGCGCGGCCCGCCGGGCCTGGATCAGCGAGGAAGAACTGGCACTGGCGCCGAAAGAGTTCGACCTCCTCGTCCTCCTCAGCACCCACCACGGCGAGACGCTGCGCCGCGAGCACATCATGACCGAGGTGTGGGACGAGAACTGGTGGGGGTCGACGCGCACGCTCGACACCCATGTCGCATCGCTGCGACGCAAGCTCGGCGACACGAGCGATACGCCGGAGCGGATCATCACCGTGCGCGGCATCGGTTTCCGCTACGAAGTCGGGTGACGGGCCGTGCGTCGCCGACTGGTCCGCAACACGATCCTCGTCACCGTGATGGTGCTCGCCGTGCTGGCCACACCCGTGGTGCTGCTCCTGCGCCAATCCACCGAGGACGAGCTGCGCAGCGGGCTCGCTGCGCAGGCGACGGCGATCGGCACCAACCTCAGCAACCAGTTCGGCGAAGCCTTCCACCCGACACCGAGCGACCTCGCCGGACTGGTCAACGAGGGCGACCGGATCGAGGTGCGCGACGCGTCGGGGATGTTGCTGGCCGCGTCCGGGCCGGCCATCACGGACGGCTTCAGCGCAGTGGCCACCGGACCGTCGCAAACGATGATCGAGGTGATCACGAACGGTCGCGACCTGCGTCGGCGGTTGACGAGCGAGCTGATCCTGCTCGGCGTGCTCGCGTCGGGTGGCGTCCTCCTTGCCGCCGTGCTGGCGGCGATCTTCGGGGCGCGCGTGTCTCGCCCGCTGGAGCAACTCGCCGCGTCGGCGGCGCGGCTCGGCGCCGGCGACTTCAGTGCCGCGCTGCCACCATCCTCGGGCATCCGTGAGATCGACGACATCCGCTCCACCCTGTCGACCAGCGCGAGCCGGCTCGACAAGACGCTGAGCGCGGAGCGCAGCTTCACCGGCGACGCCACCCATCAGCTCCGCACCGGGCTCACCGGCATTGCGTTGCAATTGCAACTGTTGGCAGCCCACGACGACGAAGCCGTGCGCGCGGATGCGAACCACGCCCTCGCCCAGACGGATCGGCTCACCGCCACCCTCGACGAGTTGCTCGATCTGGCCCGCGGCGGCCGCGGCAGCCAACGCGTCGAGGTGCACCTGCACGAGATCGCGCTGGAGCATCGCGGCGACTGGCTGCACCGGTTCCAGATCGGGCGTCGCGGCTTGCTGTGCCATGGGACCGGCACTCCCGTGCTGGCGACGCCCGGCTTCGTCGGGCAGATCATCGACATCCTGCTCGACAACTCGTTGCGTCACGGCCGTGGTGATGTGCGCATCGATGTGGCCGAGCGGCAGTTGCGGGTCACCGACGAAGGGCTGATCAGCGAGAGAGTCGCAGACGGCCTCTTCGACGGATCAGACGATCCGGCCGCCCCACACGGACGTGGACTGGCGCTCGCTCGCCGCCTCGCCCAGGCCGATGGCGGCCGCCTCGAGCTCGTCTCGCGCAGCCCGACGACCTTCGTGCTGACGATGCCCACCGCGCACAGCGATGCGGGCACGCGACACCCGTGATCGTCACCCGGTCATCGTCGCGATTGTTGCCGGGCAGCTGAGAGCGGCCGAGCGCGACCCCCCGCCGCGCAGACCGGCGGGTATTCTGCAAGCATGAGGCGACCAATTTCTCGATTTGGCGCGGGCTTGGTTGCGTTGATGTCGCTTCCGGTCGCGCTCGGCGTGGCGACAACGGCAACTCCGGCACTGGCGGTTGCCGGGTCGCCCTCGGCGTTCACGGCGCTCGCCACGCCGGTTCGCCTGGCGGACACACGGATCAGCGGAACGCTCGGCAACGTGCCGACGCCCCTGGCGGTCACGGGCATCGCTCCCCTGCCGGCGCCGGGAACGATCACCGCCGCGGTGCTGAACGTCACCGTCGTCGGTCCGTCGGATCCCGGCTTCTGGTCGGTGTTTCCCGACGGCGCTCCGGTGCCGAACGCTTCGAACATCAACGTCGACGGCATGTCCGCCTTCTATGGGGCCGGTCTCGCGCTGCCCAACCTGGTCACCGTTCCCGTGCCGGCGAACGGCATCGTCGATGTCTTCGCGTCGGCGGGTGGCAACGTCGTGGTGGACATGCTCGGCTACTACGCGCCGACCGCCACCGCCACTGCCGGCCGCTTCGTGCCGCTGCCCGCACCGAGTCGGATGACCGACACGCGCATCACCAACAACCCCCTCGCCCTCGGCGAGACGCGCGACTTCGTCGCCCCCGGCGCGGCCGGCGCATCTGCGGTGGCGCTCAACGTCACCACCATCGGCGATGCGCCCGGCTACTGGCAGGTGTTCCCCTCGGGCA
>JAOBWO010000465.1 GCA_025463415.1 Acidimicrobiales bacterium
GATCACATCCAGGGTTGGATCGTCGATGTTCTGGCCATCAATGTGGATGCTGCCCTTGGTCACTTTTGCCCCTGGCACCAAGTCGTTCATCCGGTTGAAGCAGCGCAGCACCGTGCTCTTGCCGCAGCCCGACGGGCCGATGACCGCATTGATCTCGTTCGGGTGGATCTTCAGGTTGACGTCGCGCACGGCCCTGAAGGAACCGTAGGAGACGGCGAGGTCGTGGACGTCGAAGACGACGCTCTGATGAGGCGTGGAGCCAGCTGCGGCCGGGCTTGGTTCCGAGGTGCGCCCGACGTGGGGGGTCTGGATTGCCGTCTCCGTCATCGCCGGTTCTCCTCGGGGGCTGTGTGGCTCATTGCGTCTTCTTCGAGAGCCGGGCCGACAACACTCTGGCAACCAGCGTAAAGAGAAACGCCAGCGCGATCAACGTGAGCGCCGCACCCCAGCCGCGATCCTGGGCAGAGGCCAGCGTCTCCTTGGCGTTCGCGTAGATCTGCAACGAGAGCGCCGTGTTGGGACCGCTGAAGACGTTCCAGTTCGTGGCATGCACGGCGGACGCACCGACGCTGACGGTGAAGATCAGCGGTGCGGTCTCGCCGGACGCACGGGCAACGGCGAGGAGGCAGCCGCTGATGATCCCGGGCGACGCCTTCGGGATCACGACGGTGAGCGTGGTCCGGCTGCGCGTGGCGCCGAGGGCGTAGCTGGCGTCACGCAGGTTCTGGGGGACGAGCTTGAGCATCTCCTCCGTGGCGCGAACCACGATCGGCAGCATCAAGCAGGCGAGCGCGAACGCCCCGGCGAGCCCCGTCAGTCCTTGTTGGTGTCGAGGCAGCACCCAGAACACGTAGATGAACAAGCCCATCACGATCGAGGGCACACCCGCCATCACGCCGGTGAGGAAGCGCAGCAGGCGGGCGAACAGGTTGCGCTTGCCGTACTCGTTCAGGTACACCGCGCCGGCGATGCCGAGCGGCACGGCGATGACGGTGGCGGTCAGCGTCGTGATGATCGTGCCGACGATCGCCGCCTTCATGCCGGGGCCGACGCGGCGCGCTGTCGGCGGGATGTCGTCGGTGAACCAGTGCGGGAACTTGGTGTGGACGATGCCCCAGCCCTTGCTGATCACGGTCACCAGCACGAAGCCGAGGACGATCGCGACGATCGCGACGGAGGCGAACATCAGGCCGGTCATCACCGCGTTCTTCGTCCTGCGCCGCCCGCTGACACCGACGAGGTCGTCGAGCAGCTCCGATGACGGGACCGGCGCGGGAGAAGACGTCTGGTCCATCACCGAGGTCATGACGCGCCCTGCATCCGCTTGGTCGAGCGGCTCACGACCGCGGCGGCGGCGAAGTTGACGACCATGGTCATCACGAACAACGTGAGGCCCATCGCGATCAGTGCGCTCTTGGCGGTGGCGTTGGCCTCACCCCACTGCAGCGCGATGACCGCAGGCAAGGAGTCCCCGGAGGAGAACAGGTTCGACGTGATGGTGGCAGAGGAACCGATGACCAGCGCGACCGCGATGGTCTCGCCCATCGCCCGCCCCAGGCCGAGCATGACGGCTCCGACGATGCCGCCGATCGAGTGCGGCATCACCGCGCGGGTGATCATCTCCCACCGCGTCGCGCCGAGCGCCAGGGCGCCGTCGCGGTCGGTCTGTGGACAGGTCTCGATGACCTCGCGGGCGATCGACGTGATGATCGGCGTGATCATCACCGCGAGGATCAGGCCGGCCGTCATGAACGAGCGACCGGAGCCGACCTTGCCGAAGATGCTGCCCAGCACCGGAACGCCGTCGCAGAGGCTGCTGATGTGCTTGTAGAGCGTGGTGATCCTCGGGGCCAGGTAGATGACGCCCCAGAGTCCGAACACGACCGACGGCACCACCGCGACGAGGTCGGTCAACGCGACCAGCGGCTTCTTCAGCCATGCAGGCGCGACCTGTGTGGTGTACAGCGCGAGTCCCAGGCTGATCGGCACGGCGAGCACGATCGCGATCAGCGACGTCAGCGCTGTGCCGAAGATGTACCGGAGGATGCCGAGCATCGGCGGGGTCCCGTTCGGCACGAACTTCTGGCCGGTGAAGAACTTGAAGCCGGCGATCCTGAACGCATCCGTGGAGCGGTTCGTGATCGTGTAGGCGATGACGGCGAGAATGACCAGGATCCCTGTGCCGCCGAGGAAGACGATGACGCTGAAGGACTTGTCGGCGTACTGCTTCTTCGATTTCAGATCGTTGATCGTGAGTGTCATATGACGCTTTCCGGTCGAGGGAGAGCCAACGGGGGTGTACCCAACTGCAGACTAAATCGTGCGTACAACGACGAGAACCGGGCCCCGTGTCGGGGCCCGGCTCGTCGTTCGGGGGGAATCAGGACGTGATCTTGTCGATCTGCGCCAGGGCCTTCGCCACGAGCGACGTCGGCAGCGGTGCGTAGTCGATCGTCGGGGCCAAGGTCTGGCCCCCGGTGAGCAGGTAGGTGAGGAACGCCTTGAGGTTGTCGGCGTGCGCCGAATCCGCCTGCTTCGTGTAGACGAGGATCCAGGTCTGCGCAGCGATCGGGTACGAGGCGTCACCGTCGGCCCATCCGAGGTTGAACGTGAGGTCGTCCTTGATCGTCGCGTTCTCGGCTGCTGCCGAGGTGGCCTCGAGTGTCGGCTCGACGAACTTGCCGGCCTTGTTCTCGACCGAGGCGAAGGCGAGTCCAGCGGCCTTGGCGTCGCTGAGGTCGACGTAGCCGATCGCGCCGTCGGTGCTGGAGATGATCTGCGCCACGCCGCCGTTGCCGTCACCGGCCTGACCACCGTCGGGCCACACGGTCGGGTCCTGGAACGCGCCGAGCTTCCACTCGCCGCTCGAGTCCTTGCCGACGGCCTTCTCGAGGAAGGTCGTGAAGTTCTGAGTGGTTCCGGATGCATCGCTGCGGTGGACGGTGACGATGTCGGTGTCCGGCAGAGTCGCGTCCGGGTTGTCGGCGGCGATCGCCGCGTCGCTCCACTTGGTGATCGTTCCCTGGAAGATGCCGGCGATCGTCTTCGGCGACAGCTGCAACGAATCGACTCCGCTGAGGTTGTACGACAGCGTGATCGGAGCGATGACGGTGGGGAAGTAGAGGAAGTCGCCGCCGGTGTACAGCGCGACGTCTTCGGGCTTGACGGTGCCGTCGGTTCCGGCGTAGTCGACCAGCTTGGTCTGCAGGTCGGTGCGACCCTTGCCGGAACCGCCGCCGCCGTAGGACACGGTGAGGCCGGGAGCCTGGTCGGCGAGGTTGGCGATCGCTTCGTCGAGGAACGCCTTCTGGAAGGTGGAACCCGAGCCGGCGAGGGTGCCCGACAGCGAGGAGTAATCGACGCTCGGGGCGGTGACGGTGTCGCCGGTGGTCGTGGCAGTGGCGTCGCTGCTGCCCGGTGCCTCGGTGGCGGACGTCGCGGTCGATGCTGCGGTGGAGGCAACGGTGGAGGCAACGGTGGTCGCAGCCGCCGATGTCGTGGTGGTCTTGCTGTCACTGCTGCAGGCTGCTGCAAGAAGTGAGAGGGTCAGGATGCCGCTGATCGCGAGCGATCGCTTTCGAGAGCTGTTCACGCTGTGGTTCTCCATGTGTTCGGTTCGGCCGGTACCCGGTCGGGAGCCAACCGACAGGCAATGTAAACACCCAAGGTGTACGGCGTCCCCCGATCAGATGAACCACAGGTGAACGACAAGCGAAATGGTGGTGACTGTTCATCTGGGGTCGCGGCCGACGTCGCCGAAACGCCCAGCCAGCAGCTCGTTCGCCGCCAGACGTTCCCTCGCTGTTCACCTTTCGTTCACCTCTGATCAGGATGGCGGTTACCTTGGCGCCGTAGGTTTCCGGCATTCGGGCACCCTGCTCGACCGGCCGTGGACGCGCCTGCGGAGTGAACGGCGCGTGAAGACGATGACGAAGGAACGAACGTGTCAGTCGAGGGCAGCGAGCTCCAGTCGAGGGTGAACGTCGAGGCAGCCGCCGACGCGCCCACGCGGTCGGCGGGCGTGTTCGAGGCGACGGACCTGGCCGTCTTCTACGGCTCGCACCTTGCGGTGCGCGACGTCGACCTCACCATCCGCGAGCACGAGATCACGGCCTTCATCGGACCGTCGGGTTGCGGCAAGAGCACAGTGCTGCGCTGCCTGAACCGGATGAACGACCTGATCGAGACGGCCCGGGTCGAGGGCAAGGTCGAGTTCCACGGGATCGACCTGTACGACCCGCAGGTGAACGCCGTCGAGGTCCGCCGCCGGATCGGGATGGTGTTCCAGAAGCCGAACCCGTTCCCGAAGAGCATCTACGACAACGTCGCGTTCGGTCCGCGCCTCGGCGGAATCAAGAAGAAGGCGGAGCTCGACGCGATCGTCGAGAAGTCGTTGCGCGGTGCTGCGCTGTGGGACGAGGTCAAGGATCGGTTGAAAGCGTCGGGGCTGGGGCTGTCCGGCGGTCAGCAGCAGCGCCTGTGCATCGCCCGCGCGGTTGCGGTGGAGCCCGAGGTGATCCTGATGGACGAGCCGTGCTCCGCACTCGACCCGATCGCGACCGCCCGCGTCGAGGACTTGATGCAGGAGATGAAGGATCGCTACACGATCGTCATCGTGACCCACAACATGCAGCAGGCTGCCCGGGTCAGCGATCGCACCGCGTTCTTCACGACCGAGGTCAACCCCGACAGCGACCGGCGCACCGGCACGCTGGTGGAGTTCGACCGGACCAAGAAGATCTTCTCGACGCCGTCGGATGATCGAACAGAGCAGTACGTGACAGGGAGATTCGGCTGATGATGAACGAACTACGCAAGAGCTTCCACAGCGACCTGGAGGACGTGCGCACCGAACTGGTGCACCTCGCCGCCTTCGTCACCGAGGCGAT
>JAOBWO010000476.1 GCA_025463415.1 Acidimicrobiales bacterium
ACCTCGCCGCCATTCGCGCCACTCACGCCGGATGGGCGGCCGCCAACCCGGACGCACCTCGAAACGTCGGTGTCGGGTGGCTCTACTCGGCGATGACAGACGGTCTGCAGACCCGCCAGATGCTGGACGTCATCGACGACGACCGTCCGATCTACGCCGAGGCCGCAGACCTGCACTCGTGCTGGCTGAACACCGCAGCGCTCGCCGAGCTCGGCATCGACGCGGACACGCCCGACCCCATCGGCGGCCGGATCGTACGAGACCCGGTGACCGGGGAGGCCACCGGACACCTCCTCGAGAACGCGAGCGTGAACATGGTCTGGCCGCTCCTTGCCGACGTCGATCAGGCCACCAAGGACGCTCATCTCGCGGCCGCTGTCGCCGCGTACAACGCCAGCGGCGTGACGACCGCGGTCGACATGGCGATGGAGGGCGACATGCTCACCACGATGCAGCGCGCCGACGCGGGCGGCACGTTGACCGTCCGCGTCATCGGGCACTGGCTCATCCATCGCACGGGCAACCCGGCCACCGAGCTCGGTCAGGTCGCGAAGGTGGTCCGGCTCGTCGAACGCCTGGCCGAAGATCCTTCGACCAACCTTCGCATCGCCGGGATCAAGATCATCGCCGACGGCACCATCGACGGCTGCACCGCGGGGATGATCAACCCGTACGCCAACGGCTCGAACTGCGATCCGATCTGGGATCGGGAATCGCTCGATGCCGTCGTCGCGGCGGCAGACGCGGCTGGGTTGCAAGTCGCCATCCACGCGATCGGCGACCAGACCGTTCGCAACGCGATCGACGCGCTCGAGCACGCCGCGGCGCGCAACGGCGATCCGGCCGAAACCCGCGCCCGCCGCCACCGCATCGAGCACCTCGAATACGTCGACGCGGACGACGTCGGCCGTCTCGCCGGGCTCGGCATCACCGCGTCGATGCAACCCGTGCACATCGACCCCGCGATTTTCAGCAACTGGGCCGCGATGCTGGGGGACGAGCGTGCCGATCGCGGATTTGCGTGGCGGGAGTTCCTCGATGCCGGCACGACGTTGGCCTTCGGCACCGACACGCCGACGGCGCCGCACTTCCCGCTGCACAACATGTACATCGCCGCGACCCGCAAGTCGCCCGGCGATCCGACCCTGGCTCCGCACCGGCCGGACAACGCGCTGCCGCTGGAGGAAGCGATCATCCACGCGACGCGCGACGCCGCGTGGGCGAGCGGCGCCGAGGAATCCCTCGGGATGCTGCGCGTCGGCTCCTACGCCGACCTGATCGTGCTCGACATCGACCCCTTCGTCGCCGAACCCGAATCGCTGCTGACCGCGAGAGTGGTGCGCACCATCAGCGGTGGACGCACCGTCCACTCCGCCTGACCCGCGGGCACTTGCCCACACGAGGTGTGGCCGACCGACCAACGTCGACCGTTCACAGCCGAACCCAGGTCCCCTCGCCACACGCCGTGCGGTCAACTGACCAACGTCGGCCACGTCGGACAACTCCGGTGGGTTCACCGGCCGACGGCCGGTGAATGCGACAGGGTCGCACCGTTCCGACGAACCCCCGATGGGTTCGCCGGCCGACGGCCGGTGAATACGACGGGGTTGCATCGCTTCGACCGAACCGCGATGCATTGACCGGCCACTAGCCGGTGAATGCGACAGGGATGCGTCGCCGGCACGTACCCATGGCCGTAGACGCGGCACTGGGGACACATCCGCTGGAGGTTCCAGCGGAGGTGTCCCCAGTGGGAACGCAGATCAGGTCAGGTCAGGCGAAGGCTTCGAGCGTCTCGACCGACGGGGCGAAGTAGTACGAACCCGATGCCGGGGTCGAGTAGTCCGTGATCGCGTCGCGCTCGTGGCCGTTGTGGCCGTACATGGCCTCCATCCGCTCGCGCAGCGGAGCCTGGGTGTTGCAGAAGCCCATGAAGTAGAGGCCGACGGTGCCGTCGTGGAACGCGTACGGCGTGGAGCGGCGGACCATCTCGCCGCGCTTCGGCGTCGCGTCGTCGGCGGTCTCTCCCTCGCGTAGTTCGACGTGCTTCAGGTGCGAGGTCGGCACCTGCACAGCGAGCTTGGTGGAGTCCGGCTTGGTGCGGCCGAAGGTGTTCTCCTGGCCCTCGATCGGCAGCGAGTTGAAGTACTTGAGGTCGTGCACCCAGCGCTGCGCGATGCAGAACGCACCGCCGGCACCCGGTTGGCCGTCGGGGATGATGGCGCGATCGTGCTGATGCTCCGGCTCCGGGTTGCCGGTGCCGTCGATGAAGCCGGTGAGGTCGAGGCTGTTGCGGTAGATGAACGTCGGCGTCTCGCGAGCCACGGTCATGTGTCCGGCAACCGCGTTGCGGAAGTTGAACTGGGTCTCCCAGCAGAGGTCCTTGTCGTCGGAGTGAACCCACAGGAGGAGCTCTTCCTGGGTGCCCTTGGCAACCTTGCCATCGGGTGACTCGTAGCCGGGGTACGGCTGGAAGTCCTCGGGCAGATCGCCGGAGATGTCGGCGAGCAGGGTGGGGCCGAAGAGGAAGCACACGTTCACGACGGCCGTGACACCGGTGTTGGTGCCGGCGCCGCGAGTTGCGGTGATGGCCTTCTTGATGACGTCGAGGTCGGCGCCCTCGGTGCGGCTGAGGTGGGTGTACCACTGATACTTGGCGAGGTTGGTGAGGATGGCGTGCTGCGGGTTGGGCATGAGAGCTGCTCCGGTTGATCGGCTGAGTGTCGGATGGACAAGCCGACTCTAACGCTCCCGTAGGATCACGGCATGTCCGGTGAGGCGGAGGTCGATGCGGCGAGCGCGAGGTGGCTCGACGCACGGGAGCAGGCTGTGTGGCGCGGCTACATGCTGATGCAGGTGCGCCTCTCTGCCCAGCTGAACCGCAGCCTCGCCGCCGGTTGCGGCCTGTCCGATGGCGACTACGCAGTCCTCGTCTCCCTGTCCGAGGCCCCGGGCGGTCGACTGCGCGCGTTCGAGGTGGCCAAGATCATCCAGTGGGAGAAGAGCCGGCTCTCGCACCAGCTGACCCGGATGGAACGGCGCGGCCTCGTGGAGCGCGCGGAGTGCCCGAGCGATGCCCGCGGCGCGTTCATCGTCATCACCCCCGGTGGCTCCGAGGCCATCCGACGCGCCGCTCCGCACCATGTCGACGACGTACGCCGGTGGTTCATCGACGTGCTGTCCGAGGGTCAGATGGATGCGCTCTCGGGCATCGTCGATGCCGTGCTGTCGGCGCTCGGCGAGCCCGCACTGCCGACGGGCTGCACAGAGGCCGCCGGCGACGTTCTCGGGCTCGACCCGTCGTTGGAGGCCGAGGCCGAGGTCTGCTGACCTACGCCTCGTGGTCCATCTCGGCGCCCGCCCAGTGGGTGCGCAGATCCTGCAACCAGTCCGGGTAGTCGAGCGGCGGATCGGGCAGTGCGACGGCGCCGCGCGCGCTGAGCACGTGTTCGAACAGCTCCGGTTGGTCGCCCCAGCTGCGCGGGTCGCCGAGCATGACCTCGAAGAACGTGACGCCGTGTGGTCCGGCGACGACGGGACCGAACGCTGCCCCGAACGGAAGCTCGATGTGCGTGCCCGCCGGGCACTCGCGATCACCGAACGTGGCAGAGCCGGCGATCACGAACACGATGTGCGGGCTGTAGTGACCGTGCCGACGCACGATCATGCCCGGGTCGTACTCGGCGTAGAGCGAGAGGTACTGCGGGTTGTTCGAGAACGCGAACCACTTCTCGCGCACGAACGCCTCTGTGCCGTCAGCGTTGCGCTGGGCCTTGACGGTTCGCCAGCCCATGTCGGCGTCGTCCATGTGCCGGAAGATCGGCTCGACTCCGTCCTGCTTCGGGTTGCTGACCGGTCCATCGCTCATCCGCTCACGATGCCACGGTGGCGTTCACCGAGACGTAACCGAACGCCGCTCTGTCCGAGCGACTCCTGTTCGTAGAGTCGTCGGCGTGCCCTTCCTCGACACCGCTGACGAGTCCTACCTCGCCGAT
>JAOBWO010000023.1 GCA_025463415.1 Acidimicrobiales bacterium
TCGTCGAGGATCAGCGCATCGCACTGGACGTGGCTCTTGCACCCGTAGGCGCCGTCCTCGATGCGCACCAGGCCGCGGTAGGTGGTGATGCCACCGTCCTTGCTGATGCTCTTCGACACGATCTTGCTCGTCGTCTCGGGTGCGGCGTGGACCATCTTGGCGCCGGCATCCTGGTGCTGACCGGCGCCCGCGTAGGCAACGGAGAGGACCTCGCCCGTGGCCTTCGGCCCCATCAGGTAGACGCTCGGGTACTTCATCGTCAGCCGGCTGCCGATGTTGCCGTCGATCCACTCCATGTGGCCCTCTGCCTCGACCCGGGCCCGCTTGGTGACCAGGTTGTAGACGTTCGGTGACCAGTTCTGGATGGTGGTGTAGGTGACCCGGGCGCTGGGCTTGACGATGATCTCGACCACCGCGGAGTGCAGCGAATCGTTGGTGTAGACGGGAGCCGAGCAGCCCTCGATGTAGTGCACCTGGCTGCCTTCGTCGGCGATGATGAGCGTGCGCTCGAACTGGCCTGCGTTCTCGGTGTTGATCCGGAAGTAGGCCTGCAGCGGCATCTCGCAGTTGACGCCCGGCGGGACGTAGATGAACGAGCCGCCGCTCCACACCGCGGAGTTGAGCGCCGAGAACTTGTTGTCACCGGGCGGGATGACCGTGCCGAAGTACTGCTTGACGAGGTCGGGGTACTCCCGCAGCGCGGTGTCCATGTCGCAGAACAGGATGCCCTGCTCTTCGAGCTCGACCCGGTTGCGGTGGTACACGACCTCGGAGTCGTACTGCGACGTGACGCCTGCGAGGTACTTGCGCTCGGCTTCGGGGATGCCGAGCTTCTCGTAGGTGGCCTTCATCTGCTCCGGCAGGTCGTCCCAGTCGTCGGTCTGCTCCGTGCTCGGACGCATGTAGTAGAAGATGTCCTGGTAGTCCAGGTCGGGCATGTTGACGGCGAACCACGGCTCCATCGGCTTGCGATCGAACGTGCGCAGGCTGCGCATGCGGAAGTCGGTCATCCACTTCGGCTCGCCCTTCCACCACGAGATCTGGTCGACGACGCGGTCGTTGAGCCCCTTCTCGGACTTGAAGGAGTATTCGACTTCGTCGTTCCAACCGAGGCTGTACTTGCTGAGATCGAGATCGAAAGACGTCATCGGAGATGCTCCCAAACGGTGGTTGCGCTGCGGGTGATTTCCACTACGGCCATAGTAACAATTCGTTGCCGGGAATGGCAGGGCCTTGATCCGTGACATGCCCGGATCGCGCCGATTCCAGAGAAGTTCACGCACAGACCAAACCCGACCACGCCCAGCGACGTGTCATGTGCGTCCCCAACTCACCGGGAACACCCACGGGCAATCGGACATCACGTCCTCTGGAGGAACCATGAACCGAATCTCACGAGCAGCGGTCACCGTCATCGGCGCCGGCTCGCTGACCATCGGCGGCCTGGCCGCACTCGAGGCGAGCGGGCTCCCTGCGCACGCCGCATCGCCGCTCAGCGCACCATCGACGCGTCAGGCACTGGCCATCTCGGCCGTGCTCTCCGCGCCGGCCGCTGCCCCGGCGGAGACCGTGACGACGCTGCCACTGTTCGGTGCGCCACTGAGCATCGACATCACGTCCGGGCCGGGCAGCACGATCGCGAGCATCGACGTCACGCCGGCGGACGGCCTGACCGCGACGGCTGACCGGCCGAGCAAGGTCCGCTTCGTCAACGCCGCCGGCACCGCGAAGGTCGAGGTCACGTCACGCGGAGGCGGCCAGAACGTCGAGGCCCGGGCCGGTCAGCTCAGCGACGTGTCCGGCCCCGGCAGTTGGACCGGCGACGTCTTCGGCACCGGAGCGACGACGACCGTCAACTTCACCACCGGAGCCGCTGCCGACGGCTCCCCGACGATCACGGGCGTCACCTCGAGCGATGCCAGCGCAGTGATCGGCACCCTGAAGGTGCGCAGCCACGACGACGCGTCGGATGCAGCGGTCAACGTGAAGTTCACCAACGGCATCCAGGCTCGCGTCCTCACCATCCACGTGTCCGTCAGCACTCACGACGGCGAGAGCCATGCCAAGGTCTCGGTGTCGCTGTCCCGGTCGAGCGGCCGGACGCTGCCCGTCGCCGATGTGGTCGGCGCCCAGACCTGGAACGGCACGCTGTGCGACGGGACCGCGGCGAGCATCGCCTACACGGTGAACGCCGACGGTTCGATCACCGGCGCGTCAGCGACGCCGACCGCCGACATCACCCAGCGTTCGCCGAACGGGATCGCCGTCACGTTCGCCGAGCACGAGCAGGTGAGCATCCGGGTCAAGTCGTCCGACGACGCGACCAACCTCCGGGTGTCCGTCGACGAGAGGATCCGGTGCGACGCGGCCGACCCAGCGGTCAACACTCCGGTCAGCACCACGGTGCCGACGAGCGTCGACGATCACGGCAACGATCAGGGCGGCGACGGCGGCGGCCACCACGGTGGGGCCGGTGGCGACGACGGTGCGCCGTCGAGCACGACGCCCACCTCGGTGTCCGCGAACAGCACGTCGTCGACGCTCGACGATCAGGGCGACGATCACGGCGTGGATCCCGCGCCGCCGAGCACCGCGACATCGAACACCACACCCGCCGGCGACGACCACGGTGGACACGGCCATGGTTCAGGGTCCGGTTCCGACGACAACAGCGGGGCCGGCGGTCAGCATGGGTGACCGCCGGCGGGCGCGGCGGCTGGCGACATCGGCCGCCGTCGCCCTCGCGATCGGCGCCGCGGCGACGGGCTGCAGCTCTGGCACCGACACCGCGGACTCGTTGCCCGGCCCGGCGGTCGCTGCTCCGACGACCACCGTCGCACCGTCGGTGGTGACTGCGGCGTCCACGGCGACCACCGCCGCGGCGAGCGTCGTCGGCGCCGACCCGTCGCCAACGGTCACCGTCGCGGCCGCGACGGCAACCACGGCGGCGGCCGCGCCGGTGGACGCCGCAGCCCTTCTGCAGGGCGCGGTCGCGGCCATGGCTGCCGGATACCACTTCACCACCACGCTGACGATCAACGGGGCAGTCGTGCTGAGCGCCGATGGCGATCGTGTCGGCGACGGCACCCGGCTCGGTGTGACCCAGGGTGATGTCGCCGTGCAGTACGTGATCACCCCCGACGGAACGTGGGTGCAACCCGACGGCGGCGACTGGCAGCAGCTCGACTCACCGGCAGCCACCACCGATCCCATCGCCGCACTGGCCTCACCGACGACAGTCACGGTGGCATCCGTCGCCGGCACAGCGACCACCGTCACCGCCGCCGTTCCACCCGCCGCACTCGGCCTCGCCGGCGACACGCCGGTGGACGTGTCCGCCACCATCGACAACGGTGCGATCACGACGGTCGGCTACTCGACGAGCGTCAACGGTCAACCCGCGGTGATGCAGGCATCGATCGGACCGGTGGCCGACGCCACTCCCGTCACTGCGCCGATCTGACCGCCTTCACCTGACCGGGCATCGACCGCCACCAGTGAGTGCTGGTGGCGGTCGATACCCTTGCCGCCTATGTCCAAGGTGCTCACGTCCCTGCCCGTCGGCGACAAGGTCGGCATCGCGTTCTCCGGTGGTCTCGACACGTCGGCCGCTGTGGCCTGGATGCGCGAGAAGGGTGCGCTGCCGTGCACGTACACCGCCGACCTCGGCCAGCAGGACGAAGCCGACCTCCCCGGCGTGCCCGACCGGGCCAAGGAGTACGGCGCCGAGTTGGCTCGCATCGTCGACTGCCGCGCCGAGCTGGTCAACGAGGGCTTGAGCGCACTGCAGTGCGGCGCGTTCCACATCACCACCGCCGGCAAGACCTACTTCCACACCACGCCGCTCGGTCGCGCTGTCACGGGGACGCTGCTGGTTCGGGCGATGCAGGTCGATGGCGTCGACATCTGGGGTGATGGCAGCACGTACAAGGGCAACGACATCGAGCGGTTCTACCGCTACGGCTTGTCGGTCAACCCGAACCTGCGGATCTACAAGCCGTGGCTCGACGAGGCGTTCGTCGACGAGCTCGGTGGTCGGGCCGAGATGAGCGAGTTCCTGATCCAGCGCAAGCTGCCGTACCGGGACAGCAAGGAGAAGGCGTACAGCACCGACGCCAACATCTGGGGAGCCACCCACGAAGCCAAGTCGCTGGAAGAGCTGTCGACCAGCATGGACATCGTCGACCCGATCATGGGCGTCGCCCACTACGACGAGTCCGTCGAGATCGCAACCGAGACCGTGACGATCCGCTTCGCCGAGGGTTGGCCGGTCGCGCTGAACGGCGTCGAGTTCACCGACCGCGTCGCGCTGGTCCTGGAGGCCAACACGATCGGCGGCCGCCACGGTCTGGGCATGAGCGACCAGATCGAGAACCGGATCATCGAGGCAAAGAGCCGCGGCATCTACGAAGCACCCGGCCTCGCGTTGCTGCACATCGC
The DNA here is from genome assembly GCA_025463415.1 of Acidimicrobiales bacterium. GTDB lineage: Bacteria > Actinomycetota > Acidimicrobiia > Acidimicrobiales > Ilumatobacteraceae > WLMZ01. The sequence continues at coordinate 4,441 of JAOBWO010000023.1, forward strand.
CTACGAGCGCCTCGTCACGGCGATCCACAACGAAGGCACGCAGGAGAACTACCGCACGATGGGCCGCCGCCTCGGTCGCCTGCTGTACGAGGGCCGCTGGTTCGACCCGCAGAGCCTGATGCTGCGCGAGGCACTGACCCGCTGGGTGGGTTCGGCTGTCACCGGCGAGGTCACCCTGCGCCTGCGCCGCGGTGACGACTACTCGATCCTCGACACCACCGGCCCGCACCTCACGTACTCCCCCGAGCGCCTGAGCATGGAGAAGGTCGAGGACGCGCCGTTCGGGCCGCTCGACCGGATCGGTCAGCTGACGATGCGCAACCTCGACATCGAGGACAGTCGGGCCAAGCTCGACGTCTACCGCGGCGTCGGCACCCTCGGCGCCGGCGGCCTCCTCGAGCTCGAGTAGGTCAACCGACCCTGATCTCGTCGATCAGTGCGGTGAGGAGGCGGGCGCGGTCGGGCATCGTCTCGACCTCGACGTACTCGTGGTCGGCGTGGGCGCCGCCGCCGACAGCGCCGAGGCCGTCCAGGGTCGGCACGCCTCGAGCCGCGGTGAAGTTGCCGTCTGAGCCACCCCCGACGGCGACGCCACGCACCACGGGTAGGCCGAGGTCGGAGCTGACTGCGACGGCGAGGCCGAACAGACGCTCCGAAGCCGACGCCGGCATCGGTGGGCGGTTGATGCCACCGGTGACCTCGATGCGGGTCTGTGCGTCGTGCGAGACGAGTGTCGCCATCGCGTGCTCGACACGCTCCTTCTCGCCCTCGGCCTCGACCCGCACGTCGACGGTGAGGTGAGCAAGTGCGGGCACGACGTTCTCGGCCGTGCCGACCTTCGCCACCGTGGGCGTGACCGTCGTACCGATGTCGGGCTGACCGAAGGTGTTGATCGCCAGCACCTGGTGCGCTGCCTCGACGAGCGCGTTGACGCCCTTCTCCGGCTCGAGTCCTGCGTGCGACGCCTTGCCATGGACGAACACCTCGAACGTGCCGAGGCCCTTGCGCGCGATCTTCAGTGCACCGCCGTCGTAGCTCGGCTCCAGCACGAGCACCGCGCCGCAGGCGAGGGCACGTTCCTCGATCAAGTCGCGCGATGCCGTCGATCCGACCTCTTCATCGGCGGAGAACAGCATCTCGACACCGCTCGGATCGGCTAGCCCGGCAATCGCGTGGACGGCGAGGACGATGCCGGCCTTCATGTCGAACACCCCGGGACCGGTGGCCCGACCGGCGGTCACTGTGAACGGACGCTCGGCCAGGCTGCCGAGCGGGAAGACGGTGTCGTGGTGGCCGAGCACGAGGACCTTCGGCTCACCACCGCCGGACCAGTGGACGATGGGCCCCATCGCGGAGGGCACGATCTCGGCGGCGCGGCCGAGCCGGTTCTCGATCACCGACGCGACGGCGTCGGCCGAGGCCGCGAGTGCGACGAGGTCGCGCGATGGCGACTCGACGTTGACCAGCGTCGCCAGATCCTCGAGCATCACGTCGAGGTCGGGAGTGGACGGAGCGACTGGGTCGGCCATCGACCCATTCTGCCTGTCAGACTCCTCCGATGCGCTCCCATCGTGTGGTCATCGCCGCGTCCATCGTGATCTCCTTCGCTGCGGCCGCGTGCGCGAGCGACCGTCCCGACGCCGTGTCACCGACGACGACCACCGTCGCCGACACGGCAGCCGACGTGACATCGACGTCGCCATCTACGTCGACGTCAGCTGCGCCCACCACCGAGGCACCTCCGGCCACCGCGTCGGCGACGAGCACTGCGCTGACCGATGCCACTGCTGCCTCCGAGCCCGACACCACGCCGCTGGCGCCGGCCGACTTCACGCTCCAGCCCGGCGTGCAACAGCTCGCCGTCCTCGGCGCGACACCGGGCGCGAAGCTACAGCTCGTCGACCCCACCGGGGCGGTGGCGGGCACGGGCACCGTCGACACCGCGGGCTCGTTCCTGTGGCGCCAGTTGAAAGCGGGCGACTACACCGTGCGCACGACGAGCGCTGACGCGTCAGGCGCGACTGCGACGGTGTACGACGCCGCGGACTCGGTCGCCACGCAGCTCTACGCGAGCCAGCCTCTGGTGCCCGGGTTCCAGTACATCACCGTGCGCGACGGCACGACGCTGAGCGCCAACGTGATGCTGCCCGGCGCAGCGGACAAGGGCCCCTACCCCACCGTGGTCGAGTACTCCGGGTACCAGCCGAGCGACCCGAACAGCAACACGTTCGGGCAGCTGTTCAACGCGCTCGGCTTCGCGTACGTCGGCGTGAACATGCGCGGCACGGGGTGCAGCGGCGGTTCGTACCAGTTCTTCGAGCAGGCCCAGTTGGTCGACGGCTACGACGTGATCGAGACGGTCGCCCATCAGACGTGGGCGCTCGACAACAAGGTTGGCATGGTGGGCATCTCCTACCCCGGGATCAGTCAGCTCTTCGTCGCGTCGACCCGACCACCCGACCTCGCCGCGATCACACCGCTGAGCGTGCTCGACGACTCCTACCGGGCCACGGGCGAGCCGGGCGGCATCCTCAACACCGGGTTCGCCGCTCCGTTCCTGAGCGAGCGTCAGCAGGAGGCCGCGCCGTACGGGCAGGCGTGGACCAAGAAGCGCGCCGATGCGGGCGACACGCAATGCGCGGACAACCAGGATCTGCGGCTGCAGAACCCCGACTTCCTCGCCGTCACCGAAGCGCAAGACTTCTACGACCCGGTGCAGGCCGATCCGCTGGCACCGACGACCTTCGTCGACAAGATCGACGTGCCCGTGTTCCTCGCCGGGGCGTGGCAGGACGAGCAGACCGGCGGTCACTTCCCGGACATGCTCGACAAGTTCACCGGATCGCCGCACTTCTTCGCCGACCTGACCAACGGGCTGCACACCGAGTCGCTGAGCCCGACGATCTTCGCCCGGATGGTCGAGTTCCTCGATCTGTACGTGGCCCACGAGACGCCGTCGCTCGACGGCGCCCGGGTCGTCGCCAAGATCCTCGTGCCGCAGCTGTACGACGTGCAGGACGCGGTGCTGCCCGACGACCGGTTCGCGGGGATGACCTACGAGCAGGCGCTCACGGCGTTCGAGGCCGACCCGCCGATCCGCGTCCTCTTCGAGGAGGGCGACGCCGGCGCAGAGCCCGGCGCGCCGTACCCGCGGTTCATCAGCGGCTTCTCTGCATGGCCGGTGCCGGAGGCCGTCGCGACGAGTTGGTTCCTCGGCGACCACGGACTGCTCTCATCCAAGCCGCAGCCGACCGGGAACGCAGACTCCTACAAGGCCGATCCCACCCTGCTGCCGAAGTCGTTCTACCCGGGCGGGCGCAGCAGCGACATCTGGCATGCGAGCACGACCTACGACTGGGAGCCGATCCCGGCCGGGTCCGGCGTCGGCTACATCACCGGCGTGCTCCAGAGTGACGTCGCGGTCGTCGGCGGCGGATCGGTCGACCTCTGGGTGCAGTCGTCCACACCGGACACGGACCTCGAGGTGACGATCAGCGAGGTGCGTCCCGACGGCACCGAGATGTACATCCAGAGCGGATGGCTGCGCGCCTCGCACCGCAAGCTGGACACTGCGGCGAGCACGGGGGTGCTGCCGGTGCAGACTCACGCCGAGGCCGACGCGGCGCCGCTGCCCGCCGGGCAGTACTCGCCCGTGCGGATCGAGCTGTTCCCGTTCGCCTACGTGTTCCGCAAGGGCAGCCAGATCCGGATCACGGTCGACGCGCCCGGCGACAGCCGGCCGGTCTGGGCGTTCGACACGATCGACCATGGTGAGACGGTGTCGATCGCCCACGACAACGACCACCCTTCGAAGATCGTCCTGCAGGTCGTGCCGGCTCTCGTCGCCCCGGCCGGGGTGGCCCCGTGCGGCTCACTGCGCGGTCAGCCGTGCCGCACCTACGTGCCCGCCGACAACGAGCCCGTGCCGGTCTGACCGAGGCGCTCACCATGCAGCCGGTCACCATGCAGCCGCTCGTCATCGTCCCGGCTCGACGCGCCGCTGCCGGTCGAGTGAGCCGTCACCCGGTCAGCTTCGCGGTGCAGCCGTCGATCGACGCGCTACGCCGCGCCGGCGCAGAGGTGTGGATCCTGCCGCCGGCGGAGCTGACCGCCGAGAGGGCTCGTGCGCTGATGCAGCGCGCCGATGGGCTGTGCCTGCAGGGCGGGGCGGACCTCCACCCACGCCACTACCGCGACGTCGCCGCGGATGAGGACGTGTCCGGCATCGACGAGCTGCAGGACCGCTCCGAGCTCGCCCTCACGCTGGCAGCGCTCGAGCTGGGCGTGCCCGTGCTCGCACTGTGTCGGGGCGCGGAGCTGCTCAACGTCGCGTGCGGTGGGACGCTGCACGATCTCGACGCCGGCGCGCACCATCCAGCGTCGCCCCCCGGATCCGTCGGTGTGCTCCACGACGTCTCGATCGAGCCCGGCTCCCGCCTGCGCGACGCGCTGGGGGTCGACGCATCGTCCGTCTCGTCGATGCACCACCAGGCAATCTCCCGGCTGGGCGACGAGCTGGTCGTCACGGCGATGACAGCCGACGGCGTGATCGAGGCCATCGAACGCCGCACCGGGTGGACGGTCGGCGTCCAGTGGCACCCCGAGGACACCGCCGCGGACGACCCGACCCAGCAACGGTTGTTCGATGCGTTCGTCGTCGTATGTCGTGGAGCCGACGCCGCACAGGCGTGACAGGATCTCCGCCCGTGGACTTCATCTTCATGCTCACCCGCTCGGACGAGACGGTCGTCGATTGCCTCGAGACGTGGTCCGCGATCGATGCGGTCGGCGTCACCCACGCCGGGTTCAAGGACGTCGGCGTCGACCTCGACACCCTGATCGAGCTCAACCGGCGGATGCAGGCGAGCGGCGCGACGACGTACCTCGAGGTCGTCAGCACCTCCGCCGAGGCGTGCCTGCAGTCCGCCCGCGCCGCAGTCGCGATCGGCGTCGACCGGCTGATGGGCGGCACCCAGGTCGCCGAGATCCTCGACGTCGTCGATGGCACGGGGATCGAGTACCTACCCTTCCCCGGTGTGCCGGTTGGCCATCCGACGCTGCTCGGCGGCAACCCGGAGTTGGTCGAAGCACAGTGCCGCGCGTTCGCCGAGCAGGGATGCGGCGGCGTCGACCTGCTCGCCTACCGAGCCACCGAGGCCGAGCCGATCGCGCTCGTCGAGGCGGCCCGGCGGGGCACGCCCGGATACCTCGTCGTTGCCGGCAGTGTGTCCACCGTCGAACAGATCGACGCGCTGCGCACCGCAGGCGCGGACGCGTTCACGATCGGCACGGCGGTCTTCGACGGATCGTTCTCGCCGCGCAAGGGCCACATCGCCTCGCAGCTGCGCGACGTGCTGGACGCGACCCAGGGATGACGCAGCGATGACGGGCCGGCGATGACGGGGCGGCGATGAGCCTGCTGATGGGGATCGACCTCGGCGCGGGCGGCGTGAAGGTGTCGATCATCGAACCCGACGGCACCACCGTCGGCGAGGGCTCGTCGCCGATCTCGACCGCCACGCCGCACTTCGGTTGGGCTGAGCAGGACCCGCTCGACTGGTGGGCCGCGGCGTGTGCGGCGATCCCAGCAGCGCTGAGCAACGCAGGCGTCGCAGCGGATCAGATCGCCGGGATCGGGATGTCCGGCGGCGCGCACATCGGCGTGCTCACCGACGCCGCCGGTACCCCGCTGCGTCCGGCCATCCTGTGGAGCGACTCACGGAGCACGGCCGAGGCGACCGAGCTGCGCTCACGTGCGGACGAGCGGATCCTCGAGTTGACGCTGAACCGTGCGAACCCGACGTGGCTGCTGCCCCAGCTGCTGTGGTTGAAACGCCACGACCCGGCTGCGGTTGCCGCGACGCGAATGCTGTTCATCTCCAAGGACTGGTTGCGCTTCCGGCTGACCGGTGATTGGAGCACCGACTACAGCGATGCCATCGGTGCGCTGTTGGCCGACTCCACCACCGGCAGTTGGTCACCGGAGCTGTGCGAGCTCGCCGGCTGGGACATCTCGACGCTGCCACCGATCGTCGCGCCGACCGCCGTCACGGGGCACGTCACCGCCGATGCCGCCGCGGCGTGTGGACTGCGCGCGGGCACACCGGTGGTGTGCGGCAGCAACGACACGACCGTGGAGCTGTTCGGGGCAGGCGCCGTGCTGCCGGGACAGGGTGCGGTCAAGCTGGCCACGGCCGGCGTGACGTACCAGGTGACTCAGGGACCGCTCGTCCGTCCACCGGTGTCGTGCTATCCCCACATCATCGACGGGCTCTACTACACCGCCACCGGCATCAACTCCTGCGCGTCCGCGCACCGTTGGCTGCGCGACACGTTCTTCGCCGATCTGGACATCGACGGCGGCGGTTTCGAGGCGATGGACGCGATGGCGGCAGCGGTGCCCGCCGGCAGCCTGGGGCTGATGTTCCACCCCTACCTCGCCGGCGAGCGCGCCCCGCACTGGGACCCGCAGCTGCGCGGCGACTTCGTCGGCGTGACGTTCCAGCACCACCGCGCCCACTTCGTGCGCGCCCTGTACGAGGGCATCGGGTATGCCATCCGCGACGCGCTGACCGTGGCCGAGGGGCTGGGGATGCGCTACGACACCATCCGCCTCGTCGGCGGCGGGGCGCGCAGCGCCACGTGGCGGCAGATCATGGCGGACGTGCTCGGGCGAGAGATCCTGCTGCCGGCGAACGGCGACGCCTCGTTCGGCGCGGCAGTGCTCGCCGGCATCGGGATCGGCGTGTTCGCCGGCCCGCTCGAGGCGGCCGAGCAGTGCTGCCGCATCGTCGCCACCCACCAACCCGATCCGGCGAGGCAGGCCGGCTACAGCGAGCTCTTCGAGATCTACCGCGACGTGCAGCGCAACCTGGTCGATGCGAACCATCGTCTCCACGCGTTGACGACACGCATCGGCTCGTGAGCGCTGGCCTCGTGAGCTCCGACGCCGGACGGACCGGCTGATGGACCGCAGGGCCGAGCTCGGCGAGTTCCTGCGCGCTCGACGCGAGGCGCTCCGACCGTCCGACGTCGGGCTGCCCGCCGGCCATCGGCGGCGCACGCCGGGATTGCGGCGTGAGGAGATCGCGCTCCTGGCCGGCGTGTCGGTCACCTGGTACACCTGGCTGGAGCAGGGCCGGCGGATCAATGCATCGCGGGATGTGCTGCTCGCGCTCGCGCGAGCGCTTCGGCTCGACGACGCCGGCCGCGACCACCTCCTCGCCCTGGCCCACGCCGACGGGCGGGCAAGCGAGGTGATCAACGCCGTGATCGAGGCGCCGGACGCACTCCAACGGCTGATCATGTCGATGGAGCCGGCACCCGCGTACGTGCTCGGCCCACGGTGGGAGATCGTCAGCTGGAACGCTGCGGAGGAACGTCTGTACGCGGCGCTGCGCGATCTCGAACCGTCCGAGCGCAACCTGCTGTGGGTGATGTTCTGCGAGCCGACTGCGCGCCACTTGATCGCCGACTGGGAGGACCGCGCCCGCAGCACGTTGGCCGAGTTCCGCGCCGGCACGACGATGTTCTTCGACGACCCACTCGTGATCGAGCTGATCGACCGGATCGCCACCGCCAGCACGGAGTTCGCCGAGTGGTGGCCACAGCACGACGTGGCCGGGTTCCAGACTCGACTGCGCCGCTACAACCACCCGCGTGCCGGTTCGTTGACGTTCGAGTACCAGCAGATGATCCCTTCGGAGTGGCCGCACCTGCGCGTGATCTGCCAGCTGCCGCTGCCCGGCGACGACAGCGCACAGCGGCTCGCCGCATGGCGCGACATCGGGTAACCCCCGCCAGGAATCACTTCTGACGCGGTGTCAGATTTCGTCGAGGCGTGCGTTACTCTCGCCCGCATGATCGAGATCCCGTCCGGCACCCGGGTGTTCGGCATCCAGCTGCCCGTCCAGTCACAGAGCGCCAGCTTCGTCGGTGAGTGGGAGGCTCGGTCGGGACCGACCGACCTCGCCCGCATGGCCAAGACCGCCGACGACACGGGCTACCACTACGTCGGGGTGTGCGATCACGTCACGCTGCCCGAGTCCGTGGTCGGCGGGATGGGCACGCTGTGGA
>JAOBWO010000038.1 GCA_025463415.1 Acidimicrobiales bacterium
TCCCCCGGGCCACACGCTAGGACGACACCACCATGGACTTCAGACTCTCCGCCGAGCAGGACGACCTGCGCGAGCTCACCACCAAGATCCTCTCCGAGCGGGTCACCAACGCCAGCCACAAGGCTGCGGCGGCCACCGAGACGGGTCTCGACATGGGCCTCTGGAAGACCCTGGCCGACTCCGGCATCGCCGGCATCGCCCTGCCCGAAGGTGTCGGCGGAGGTGGCCTCGGTCTGCTCGAGGCGTCGGTCGTGCTCGAAGAAGTCGGTCGCGCCACGGCGCCGGTGCCGGCGTTCGCAGTGCTCGTGGCCGGTGCGGTGATCGCCAAGTACGCGTCGGCATCCGACCAGGCCACCTGGCTCGCCGGCGTGGCCGACGGCGACAAGATCGTCACCGTCGCGCTGCAGGAGGCGGGCGGCGACGTGCACGCCCCGACCACCAGCGTCAGCGATGGGAAGGTCACCGGCGAGAAGGTCTGCGTCCCGGCTGGAACCGCCTCGTCGTTCTACGTCGTGTCCGCGACGGACGGTCTCTACGTGGTCGCCGCTGATGCCGAGGGCGTGACCGTCCAGAAGGAGGGCACCACCAGTGGTGTCCCGGAAGCCATGGTCACCTTCGCCGGCGCCCCCGGCACCAAGCTGACCGACAACGATGGGGCAGCCTGGCTGCTGAACGTCGCCACCGCGGCCGAATGCGTGATCATGTCCGGCGTCTGCCAGCGTGCGCTTGCGCTGACGGCCGAGTACACCAAGCAGCGGATCCAGTTCGATCGCCAGATCGCCAGCTTCCAGGCGGTCAGCCAGCGCGCCGGCGACAGCTACGTCAACACCGAGGGCGTCAAGCTCACGGCCTGGCAGGCGATGTGGCGGCTCAGCGAGGGCAAGCCCGCTGCCGAGCAGGTGGCCACGGCCAAGTTCTGGGCCAGTGACCCCGGCTCGCAGGTGTTGTACGCAGCCCAGCACCTCCACGGCGGTGCAGGCGTCGATCGTGACTACCCGTTGCATCGCTGCTTCCTGTGGGGCAAGCAGCTGGAGCTCAGCCTGGGCAGCACGATGCCGACGCTCGTCCGTCTGGGCAAGCTGATCGCGGACGCACCGGTGGCGTGAGCCGCGCCGACGAACCCGTCGCCAGCCTCTTCGACCGCAACGAGATCCTCCCGGAGGATCCCGATCTCGAGGTGCTGCACGATCGCGAGTACCGCGTCCGTGCGTTCCGCAAAGATCCGAACCTGATCATCCGTGGCGCGGTGCGCGACCAGAAGCCGCCGAACCTCTACTTCGAGGACGACCCGAGCCCGTTGACGATCCACCACATGCAGGTCGACCTGTCGGTGGGGTTCCCGTCCTTGGTGATCAACGACGTCGACGTGCACTTCGAGACACACCCGAACGACACCTGCCCGGTCATCATTGCGCACTACGAGAAGCTGATCGGCCTCTCGATCGCGCGTGGCTTCACCCACAAGGTGCGCGAGCTGTTCGGTGGCCCGCGTGGTTGTTCGCACACGACGGCGTTGCTCCAGGCGATGGCGCCCGTCGCCGTGCAGTGCTTCTGGAGCATGTCCGCCAGCGACGCTCGCAAGCGCGTCGCCCGCGCCAAGAGCGCGGAGAACATCGACTTCGTCCCCAAGGCACTCAGCGCTGCCGACCGTGAGGCGCAGTTCGCCGTGAACCTCAACACGTGCCATGTCTGGGACGAGGACGGCGACTTGGTCGAGGAACTGCGCAACGGCGCATCGATGGAGCCGCCGCTGTTCGCGGTGCGGCGCCTCGCCGAGCTCGGGCTGACGCCGTCGGACTGGTTCCGGCGGATGCGCAGCTGACGAGATGTCGGGTACCGAGCACATCCGCTGCGAGATCGCCGACGGCGTGGCGGTGATCACCCTCGACCGCGCCGAGAAGCGGAACGCGTTGAGCGGCGACATGATCGTCGGGCTGGGTGCTGCCTACTCGGCGTGCGACGTCGACGACGAGGTGCGGGTGGTGGTGCTGACCGGCGCAGGCACCGCGTTCTGCGCAGGCGCCGATCTGTCGTCGGGCAAGTCGCCGTTCGGAGCGGTCGCCGACGCCTCCGCGTTCCGGTCCTCGCCCGTGCGTCCGCGTGCGTGGGAGGTCCGCAAGCCCGTCATCGCTGCGATCAACGGTGCGGCCATCGGCATCGGCTGCTCGATCGCGCTGCAGGCCGACATGCGCATCGTCGCACTCGATGCGCCGCTGGCCGTGCTGCAGGCTCGCCGCGGCGTGATCCCCGACGCACAGTCGCATTGGGTGCTGCCGCGCCTCGTCGGCGCGGGCCGGGCCGCGCAGATGCTCGTCGCCGGCCGCACGATCACCGGTGCAGTGGCCGCGCAGTGGGGATTGGCGAACGAGGCTGTCGCTGCTGCCGACGTGCTCTCGACCGCGATGGAGTGGGCGCTCGACATCGCGGCGAACGTGTCGCCGCTCTCGGCCGCGACCAGCAAGCGGATCCTGTGGCGCTCGCTCGCTGCCACCGCCGACGAGGTCGACGAGCTCGAGCGCGATGCGCACCTGATCCTGATGGGCCGCCCCGATGCGATCGAGGGCGGCCGCGCGTTCGTCGAGCGCCGAGCTGCTCAGTGGCAGTCGCGCGTCCCCGCCGACTGGCCGTTCGCGGACTGATGGGCTCGACGATGATCCGGTTACGGTCGAGCTGATGCGCGCCGTGGTCTGTCGTACCTTCGCCCCACTCGATCAACTCGTGATCGAGGAGCGGCCGTCACCCGAGCTGGCCCCGAACCAGGTGCGCGTCGCAGTCACCGCGGCCGGGGTCAACTTCGTCGACGCGCTGATCGTGCAGGGCCTCTACCAGATCAAGCCGCCGCTGCCGTTCACGCCGGGAGGCGAGTCGGTCGGCCAGATCGTCGAGATCGGTGCGTTGGTGGCCGATCGCGCCGTCGGCCAACGCGTGCTCGTCACCAGCGGCGCCGGAGCGTTCGCCACCGAGCTCGTGATCGGGGCTCGCAACACGCTCGTCCTGCCGGACTCGCTCACCGATGGTCAGGCGGCCACGTTCATGCAGAGCTACGGCACGGCGTGGTTCGCGCTCGTCGAGCGCGCCCGGCTGCAGGCAGGGCAATGGCTGCTCGTGCTGGGTGCAGGCGGCGGCGTCGGGCTCGGCGCGGTCGATGTGGGCCGGGCGCTCGGCCTCAACGTCATCGCGGCCGCATCGAGCGCCGACAAGCGCGCGCTGGCGCAGAGCCGCGGCGCTGTCGCGGTCATCGACTCCAGCACCGAAGACGTCAAGGCTCGAGCGAAGGAGCTGAGTGGCGGCGACGGCGTTGATGCCGTGTACGACCCGATCGGCGGCACGGTCGGCGAGCAGTGCCTCCGCTCGCTGCGCGACGACGGTCAGTTCCTCGTCATCGGCTTCGCGTCGGGCGACATCCCCCAGCTGCCGGCCAACCAGGTGCTGTTGCGCAACCGTCGGGTCACCGGTGTCGAGTGGGGCGGATGGGTGCTGAAGCACCCGGAGGAGAACCAGCGGATGGTCCAGCAGATCCTGGCCAAGATCGTCGCCGGCGAGCTCGACCCGGTGGAGCCGACGAGCTACGCCTTCGAAGACGCGGCCACCGCGCTCGCCGACCAGCAGAACCGCCGCGTCGTCGGCAAAGCCGTGCTGGTGGTCGCCCCGACGGACGCAGGCTGACGCCGTGGAGCTGGCCTTCTCCTCCGATCAACGCGAGCTGCTCGACGCGTTCGAGCAGTTCTTCAGCAAGGAATCCGGCCCGGCCGTCGTGCGGCGTGCCGAGCCACTCGGTCACGACGACTCGCTCTGGCACAGGCTCGATGCCATGGAGGTGTGGGGCAGTGGCGCCAGCACCGCCGACCTCGCCGTCATCGCGGAGTCGGCGGGTCGATGGATCGCACCCGTGCCCTTCGTCGAGCACGCGGTCGCGTCCCCACTGATCGACGAAGTGGGCGCGGGGATCGCGACGATCGCGCTCCGCCCCGCGACCGCCGACGGCGCGTGGCGGCTCGTGCCGGCCGGGGCGGTGGCCGATGTCGTGATCGGCGTCGACGGTGCCGACCTCGTTGCCGTTCGCAGCACACCACCGGGCTCCGGACCGCTGAACCACGCCAGCGCGCCGCTCGCTGATCGCAGCGCCCGCGACGGTGTGCGCACCGTGCTCGGTCCCGCTGCCGACATGGCCGCCCTGCTGGCCCGTTGGAAGGTGCTGACCGCGGCATCGCTCGTCGGCGTGGCATCGATGGCCCTCGAGCTGGCCCTCGCGTACGTGCAGGAGCGCCAGCAGTTCGGTGTGCCCATCGGTTCGTTCCAGGCCGTGCAGCACGGCCTCGCCGACCTACCCGGCATGATCGACGGTGCCCGCCTGTTGGCCCACAAGGCTGCCGGCGCGATCGACCGAGGCGATGACGGCCGCTGCAACATCGCGCTCAACGAGATCGACGATCCGCTCGCGTTGGCCTCGATGGCGTTCGTGTTCGCCGCCGACGTCGCCGCACACGCCACCGACCGCTCGCTGCACTTCCACGGCGGCTACGGCTTCGCCGAGGAGTACGACATCCAGCTCTACTACCGGCGTGCTCGTGGCTGGGCGTTGATCCTGGGCGAGCCCACCGCCGAGCTGCTGACGCTGGCTGATCGGTTCTGGCCGGAGACGGTCGCGGCGCAGGGGAGTGGTCACTGATGGACTTCGAGCTCAGCCCCGAGGTCGTCGCCTACCGCGAGCGCGTCCGCCGAATCGTCGCCGCCCACAACACGCCCGAAGCCATCCGCGTGCAGCACGAGACCGGCACGTTCAACAACCCCGCGCTCAACCGCGCTCTGGCCGCCGAGGGCCTGATCGAGCGCGCCGTGCCCGGACTCGGTGCGGGTGACCCGATCGAGCTGTGGGTCCTGTTCAACGAGATCGAGAAGGCCGGTTCGCCGGTCGACGCGCTCGGCGTCGCGGTCATGATCGCCGGGGTCGTGCAGCACGTCGGCAACGATCGCCAGAAAGCCGAGCTGATCCCCGCCGTCACGTCCGGCGAGGCCTTGATCTGCATGGGTTACAGCGAGCCCGACGTCGGCAGCGACCTGTCCGCGCTCACCACGCGCGCCGTCCGCGACGGAGACGAGTGGGTGATCAACGGGGCGAAGATGTGGACCACGATGGCGCACGAGGCGCGCTGGGTGATCCTGCTGGCGCGCACCGACCCGGACCTGCCCCGGCACAAGGGCCTCACGATGTTCCTGATCCCGATGGACACGCCCGGCATTCGCGTCGACCCCGTGCACACGATGGCGACGGAGCGCACCAACGCAACGTTCTACGACGACGTGCGCGTCGGTGACGACTGCGTGCTCGGTGAGGTCAACGGCGGATGGCGCGTGATGAGCGTGGCGCTGTCCTTCGAGCGTGGCGTGATGGGTGGCACCAATCCCGGCGTCCCGCTGCTGGAGCACACCGCGGCATGGGCTCGCCGATCGGGAAGGTTGGCCGAGCCAGCGGTGCGCGAGAAGCTCGCCAGGGTGGCGATCGACAACCACGTCGCCGCGCTGTTGACCCAGCGCTCGGCCTGGATCGCGGCGTCCGGCGGACTGCCCGGTCTCGAGGGCTCGATGACGAAGCTCTTCGCCAGCGAGTCGTACCAGAAGGCGTCGCGCTGGTTCCAAGAGATGGCCGGCGCCGAAGGTTTGTTGCAACTGGAACAACCCGGTGCCGCCGCCGATGGGTGGATCGAGTACGACGCCCGGCACAGCCCGGTCACCACGATCTACGGCGGCACCACCGAGATCAACAAGAACAACATCGCCGAGCGCCACCTCGGGCTGCCGCGCGCCCGCCGCTGAGGCGTCGCCCGCCGCGGCCGCAGCCAGCCGCAGTCAGACGTTCAACGTCGGTGCATCCGAGACGTCGACGACGTCGTCGATCGGCGCAGAGCGCTCCCACATGATCGCCGAGATCACCACGATCACGACCCACACGATGCTGACGACGTAGGTCCAGCTCAGCATCGCCAGCGCGATGCCGATGCCGCCGAAGCCGCGCCCGTACCAGCTGAACCAACCGGGCAGGATCACCAGTGAGAGGCCCCACAGGATGGTGCTGCCGATCATCCCCAGGATCGCTCCGGGGCGAAGGTCCTTGCGTTCCAGCGGTTTGTCGAGCAGCAGCTTGGGCGTCATCAGCCAGAACCAGTAGTGCATCGCCAACACGACGGGGATGACGGCGACGTAGGTCCAGGCGCCGTGACGGGCGGGCACGCTCTGCAGCAGCTGCCCGAACGCAAAGGTGGCGAACACGATCCCGAACCACGCACCGCCGCGCACCGGGCCGCGCCAGCCCTTGTAGTGCTTCACGTTCCACGCGTCGGCGAACGTGCGCTGGAACACCGATGCGACGTCGAATCCGCTGAGCGCGAACGAGCCGACAGCGATCAACGAGGCGATCTTGATGATGTTGCGCGTTGGTGGGAACGCCCCGCGAACGACGCCGGCCGTCTCCCCGCTGAGGTGGAACTGCTCGATGAACACCTGGCTGAGCGAGATCCGATTGCGGACCCTCGACACGAGTGCGAAGGCGATGATCATCAGCGGGATGATCGAGATGAACAGGTTGAACGCCATCAGCATCCCCTTGCGGATGCCCTCGATCTGGAAGAAGCGGCGGATGATGGCGGCCGGGATGCTGATTCCGCGCATCGCGATCAGGCGCTCGCGACGGGTCTGACGGTCGTTGCGACGCCCATCCTCACGGTCCTCGCGACGGCCCTCTCGACGCGGTCGAGATGCAGTTGCCGGCGGCGGGACCGCAGGGATCGACCTGGTGTCCGGAGCGAGGGGCCGAGCCGGCGCCGGAGCTGGCGGTCGGATGAGCCGCGGCGCCGCCCGCGGTGACGGCGGTGGAAGCTCAGCGGACATCGTCGGTCATCTTGCCACCTCCGCCCCGGGTCGATGCTCGAACAGCACCGACCGAACCGGCTTGGCGCGGGCCGCGTCCGATCGAACAAGATGTGCGGACCCCGGCTGCCGGGCTGCACCCCGAACGAGACGAGAACAGTCGATGTCTGAATCCGATTCCCCTCACGGCGACGGCCTGCTCGCAGGCGTCCGAGTCCTCGACCTCTCGCTGCTCGGTCCCGCCGCGCTCGCGTCCCATCTCGTCGACTTCGGTGCCGAGGTGATCAAGATCGAGGCACCTTCGGGCGACTACGTGCGCGAGATGACGTGGCCGATCGTCGACGGCACATCGTTGATGCACCTGCGGGTCAACCGGGGCAAGGAGTCGTTGGTGCTCGACCTGAAGACACCCGAGGCGACCGAGGTGCTCACCGAGCTCATCGCCAAGTCGGACGTGATCATCGAGGCGATGCGACCGGGCTTCCTCGACAAGCGCGGGTTCACCAAGGAGCGGCTTGAGGAGATCAACCCGGCCATCGTGTTCTGCGGCATCAGCGGCTACGGCGCAACGGGTCCGTATCGCGATCTGCCGTCCCACGGCATCGCCTACGACACCTGGGCGGGTCAGATCAAGCCGATCGTCGACGACGACGGCTTCACGCGGATGCCCGACCAGGCCAACATCGGCATCATCGCCGGCCCCGCGTTCGGCGCGATGGCGGTGCTGGCTGCGCTCGTGCGGGCCCGCACCACCGGCAAGGGCGCGCACATGGAGATCGCCCAGAGCGACGCGGCGGCGTACTTCGACTGGTACCGCATCGAAACCTACCGTGCCTACCAGCACGCCGAGGACTTCGTCACCGGCAACAAGAGCGACGACCTCGTGCGCCGTGCGCCGGGCCTCGGCGGGATGTGGGAGGGCGTGCGCTACCAGATGTACGAATCGGCCGACGGACACGTGCTGTTCATGGCCAGTGAGAACGCGTTCTGGAAGAACTTCTGCGTCGGCCTCGGCCGTGAGGACCTGTACGAGCAGTTCCCGGGCAGCAAGTACGCCGATCACGCCCGTGGCAACCTCGAGCTGCAGGCGATCCTGCGCGACATCTTCCGCACCAAGACGTCGCAGGAGTGGATCACGTTCGCGGGCGAGCACAACACCACCATCGCCCCGGTCAACACGCCGAAGACTGTGATCGAGGATCCGCAGTTCGTCGACCGGTTCTGCTGGACGACCGTGGAGCAGACCGGCATCGAGCAGTTGTTGTTCCCGCTGCACATGTCCGGCGAGGAGAGCCCGGTGCCGACCAAGGCCCCGGAGGTCGGACAGCACTCCGAAGACGTCCTCCGCAGGATCCTCGGCTACGACGACGCCAAGATCGCATCGCTGCGGGCCTCCGGCGCCACGAACTGACAGTGTCGCCAGGGTCGCGCGTCACTTCGCCGGTCGCCTTCGGAACGTGTGGTGAGTTCGGACCCCGGTGAGGTCCGGACCGTGCAAAGAACGGGGAGGGGCGGACCCCGATGGCAGGTAATGGAGTGCATTAAGTTATGATCCTGACGGTGCGTCAGATCCGTCGACGCGTCGATCCTCGGGGGGTCATCGATGGAGTTCGGGCTGTTCAACCAGATGTACCACCCGGTGCATCGGCGCGCGGAACGTGGCGAGCACGAGTGCCTGATGGAAGAGCTCGCGCTGATCGAGGTCGCTGATCGCGTCGGCTTCAAGTACGCGTGGGCCAGCGAGCACCACTTCCTCGACGAGTACTCCCACCTGTCGGCCAGCGAGGCCTTCATGGCGTACGCGTTGGCACGCACGAACAACATCCACATCGGCTCGGGCATCATCAACATCACGCCCCCGGTGTCGCCCCCGTCGCGCGTCGCGGAGAAGGTCGCGATGCTCGACCACCTCGGTCGAGGCAGGTTCGAGTGGGGCACCGGCCGCGGCTCGTCGTCTACCGAGGTGCACGGGTTCGGCATCGAGACGATGGACGAGACCCGCGACATGTACGACGAGACGCTGCCCGAGATCATCAAGATGATGCAGCCCGGCGAGTACGGCCCGTTCGACGGCACGTTCTTCTCGATGCCCCGCCGCAACGTGCTCCCCAAGCCGTACACGAACCCGCACCCGCCGATCTGGGTCGCGGCGGGATCACCGGGCACGTTCGAGAAGGCGGCCCGCCTCGGCCTCGGCGTGCTCTGCTTCACGATGGGCACGCCGGACACGCTGGCCCCGCTGATCGAGATCTACAAGAAGACGATCGCGAAGGCCGAGCCGGTCGGCGGCTACGTCAACGACAACATCATGGTCACCACGGACATGATGGTCCTCGAGGACGGCGCGCGAGCCCGCCAGGTGTCGCTGAACAACCGCGGCAACTACCACACGGGTCTGCTGTTCCGGTACCTCGACAGCTTCCCGATCGGCCAGGGCCAGCCGAAGTGGCCCGCGATCCCACCGGCACCGGAGGCCGGCGCGCTGGAGTACGCGATCCGCAAGGGCATCGTCGCGGTGGGCACGCCGGATGAGGCGATCGCAACGATCAAGCGTTACGAAGACATCGGCGCAGATCAACTTGCATTCGGAACCTTCTCCACCGACGTGTCGCTGGCCGACGCCACGGAGGCGTACGAGACCTTCGGCAAGCACGTCATCCCGGTGTTCGACAAGGATCCCGTGCACTCCACGACTCGTCAGCGCGAAGCGCAGCTCGGCGCGCTCGCGGTCGGCGTCGCGGTCTGATCGGCAGCACGTGGACATCGGCGACTCCCCGGAAGAGGCAGCGTTCCGCCTCGAGGCGCGAACCTGGCTGGAGCAGCACGCGCAGCGTCGCGACGCCAGTGTGCGCCACCGGCCGGCATCCAACGATGCCGAGCAGGACCTCCACGCGAAGGCGTGTCAGGAGTGGCAGCGGGTGCTGTATGCCGGAGGCTGGGCCGGGCTGACCTGGCCGAAGCAGTTCGGTGGGCGCGGCGGCAAGCCGTGGCAGGCGGCGATCTTCGCCGAGGAGCAGTCCAAGTTCGACGTCTCGACGGGCGTCTTCTCCGTCGCCCACGGAATGGTCGCGCCGACGCTGATGGCGCACGGCAACGATCGCCAGCGAGGTCACCTCGACGCCATGCTGCGCGGCGACGAGGTCTGGGCTCAGCTGTTCAGCGAACCCGAGGCCGGCAGCGATCTCGCCAACCTGGGCACCCGGGCCGTCCTCGACGGTGACCAGTGGGTGGTCAACGGGCAGAAGGTCTGGACCAGCGGCGCGCAGCACAGTCAGTACGCGATCCTCCTGGCCCGCACCGATCCCGACGCGCCCAAGCACGCCGGGATCACTTACTTCATCGTCGACATGCGCACGCCCGGCATCGAGATCCGCCCGCTGCGCCAGATCACCGGCGTCGCCCACTTCAACGAGGTCTTCCTCACCGATGTGCGCATCCCGGTCGAGAACGTCGTCGGCGAGGTCAACGCCGGCTGGAAGATCGCACACACGACGCTGTCGAACGAACGGGCGCTGATCGGCGGTGGCGGAGGCAACGCATTCACCGTGCCCGAGCTGATCGAGATGGCACGTCGCTTCCACCGCACCGGCGACCCCGTCGTGCGCCAAGGCTTGGCCCAGGCGCACATCCGCGCCGAGGTCCTCAAGTACATGGGCTACGGCGTGCGCACGTCGATCAGCCGAGGCGTGATGCCGGGACCGGGCGCGAGTGTGATGAAGCTGTTCTTCGCCCGCCACTGGGCGGCGACGAGCAGCCTGGCCGTCGCGATCGAGGGTGCGGCCGGGATGCTGTGGGGCGACTCCGCATCGGACGACGGCCTGTGGCAGCAGGTGCTCTGCCAGCAGTACGCGATCCGCATCGGCGGAGGCACCGACGAGATCCAGGGCAACGTGATCGGCGAGCGGGCACTCGGCCTGCCTCGCGAGCCGTCACTCGACCGCGACCTGCCATGGCGCGAGACACGAGGAACCAGAGCATGAGCAACGACAGCGTCGACGCGCCGTACACCGAGGCGGAGGTCGCCGAGTTCTACGAGCAACTGCAGGCCTTCGCGGGCAAGGAGATGGGGATCGACGAGCACGGCGCCGATCCGGTCAACGTCCCGATGGTGCGCCAGTGGGTCCAGGCGATGGGCGACAAGAACCCGATCTACCTGGACGAGGCCGCCGCCAAGGCGTCGGTGCACGGTGGCCTGGTGGCGCCGCCATCGATGATGCAGGCGTGGGTGATGCGTGCGTACGGCGTCGATCGGCACGCGCTCGGTCCGAACCCGTATGCCGATCTCACTCTGCTCGTCGAGTCACACGGGTTCACATCCGTGGTGGCCAGCAACAGTGAGCACACCTACGACCGCTACCTGCGTCCCGGCGACGAGATCACGATGCGAACGGTGATCGATTCGGTCTCGGCGGAGAAGCAGACCGGCCTCGGTGCCGGCCACTTCATCACGACCCGCCAGGACTACTTCGATCAGCACGGCGAACGCGTCGGCAGCATGCTGTTCCGAATCCTCAAGTTCCGACCCAAGCCGAAGGCGCCGGCTGCGGCGACGACGCCTGCGCCGGCGGTTCGGCCGCTGCGCCCCCGTCCCGCGACCACCCACGACATCGCGTTCTTCTTCGACGGCTTGAACGAGGGCAAGCTGTTGATCCAGCAGTGCGCGGACTGCGGCACGCTGCGGCATCCCCCGGGACCGATGTGCCGCAACTGCCATTCTCTCCGCTGGA
>JAOBWO010000054.1 GCA_025463415.1 Acidimicrobiales bacterium
CGGCGTTCTGGATGTCAGCCGTGAAACCAGCAGCCGTGATCGCAGCCTCGAGGTACTTGCGGTCAGCCGTCTCCCAACGAACCGACGACTTCGAGTCCGGCAAGATCACACCAATCGTGCCGCTGCCCGATGCGCCACCCGTGGTGGCCGTGGATTCTGCGGTGGAGCCACCGGCGGCGGTGGTGCTCGCGGTGCTGGCGGCCGTCGTGGTGGCGGCAGTGCTCGTGGAGCTCTTGCTGTCACTCCCGCACGAGGCGAGGATGAACGTGCCCACCATGGCCAGGCACGTGGCGCGTGCAAATCGTCTCTTGATCAAAATAGGTTCCCCCTGTGTACATCGCCGTGTGGATACGACGTTCCGTGGCACAGTACGAATCGTCGTGTGAACAAGTCATGAACATTCAGTGTCGGCCGTGAACGAGATGTAAATGTCCAGCTCTTCAGCGGATTCCGCGCTGCGGCGGGTGCGGGTCAGTGGGCCGGCTCGACCCCGCCGGACTCGTTGTCGGTGGGCGCGATCACCCCGACGAAGCGGTACCCCTGACGCGGCTCGGTCTGGATCAACGGCGGCCCGTCGGCGGCTTCCAGCTTGGAGCGCAGGCGCCGCACGTACACCCTGGTGTATTCGGTCTCGGTCGCGTAGCCGGGTCCCCACACCCGCCGGAGCAGCACCGCGTGGGTGAGCAACTTGCCGGGATTGAGGACGAATTCGCGGAGCAACGCGAACTCGGTCGGCGTGAGGCGCACGAGGTTGCCGGCCAGCTCGACGCGCTCGGCACCGAGGTCGATCACGAGGTCGCCGATCCGCAGCGGCGCGTCGGTGGCGGTGGTCGGCTGCGGACGGCTCCGCCGCAACGTCGCGTTGATCCGCGCAAGCAGCTCCTCGATGCCGAACGGCTTGGTGAGGTAGTCATCGGCGCCGAGGTTGAGCGCGCGCACCTTGTCGTCCTCGCGACCGCGCGCCGACACGACGATCAAACCGATCGCCGACCGCTCGCGGAAGGAACGGCACAGGTCGAGGCCGTCCGCGGCGGGCAGGGTGAGGTCGATCAACGCGACGTCCGGCCGCTCGTCGGTGAGCAGCTGCACGGCGTCCGCGCCGGTGGTCGAGACGATGACGCGATAGCCCCGCACCGCCAGGTTCGAGCGGAGGAGGTCGACGATGTTCGGGTCGTCCTCGACAACGAGCACTGTCGTCGGCTCGGTCACGACCGCGCCTCCGCCCGCTCGTCGTCGTGACGATCCGGCGGCGTCTCGGGCTCGATCGGGAGGCGCAGCACCATGCAGCTCGGAGCGATCTCCGGTGCCCGTTCCAGTGTGCCGCCATGCGCCACCGCGAGGCCGCGAGCGATGGTGAGCCCGAGACCTGCGCCGGGGGAGTTGCTGGCGCGGTTGTGCGGTTCGAAGGCACGCTCGCCCATCGTGTCGGCGAATCCAGGACCGCTGTCGATCACCGAGATCACCACGTGCTCGCCGAACGCGTCGACCTGGGCATGCACGGTGATCGGCGGCCGGCCGTGGCGGAGCGCGTTCTCGATGACGTTGACGAGGATCTGCTCGATCCTGTCGTGGTCGGCCCAGACCGGCGGAAAGCCGGGCACCACCTCGGCGTGCACGTGCTCGGCGGCGCCACTGACGACGGTGATCGCCTCGTCGATCACCAACGACAGGTCACACCAGTCCATCTGCAG
This sequence comes from Acidimicrobiales bacterium, assembly GCA_025463415.1. Classification (GTDB taxonomy): domain Bacteria; phylum Actinomycetota; class Acidimicrobiia; order Acidimicrobiales; family Ilumatobacteraceae; genus WLMZ01. The sequence goes on from JAOBWO010000054.1 coordinate 1,692, forward strand.
ACGCAGCTGTCCGGTCTCGATGGCCGACGAGTCGAGGAGGTCGGCCACCAGCCGGCCCATCCGCGACGACTCGGTCGAGATCCGCTCCAGGAACAGATCGTGCGACGCGTCGTCCCAGTTGACATCGGTGTGGCGCAGCGAGTCGGCGAACCCACGAATGGCCGTCAGCGGTGTGCGCAGCTCGTGGCTGAGGCGGTGGAGGAACTCACGCTGCATCGAGTTGGCTCGCCGCAGCGTCTGCGTCTCCTGTGTCGCGTGCTCGGCGACCTGACGCTCCAGCGCGAGCGCGAGTGATCGGGATGCGTCCTCGAGCAGGTCGAGCGTCTCGGGGCTGATCTGATCGGGTGTCGACCATCGCGCCAGCAGCAGCACGCGGCCCTCGCCCGAGGCGATGCTGATGCCCGCCACGCAGTCGTCCACCATCTGCGTCCGGTGTGTGCTGGCCAGCGGGAGCAGTGCGAGGCGACGTGCCTCGGCGAAGTGCTCGACGCTCGACGCCTCGGCGTGCACGCTGGTGATCGCCCGCTCCGTGAACTCCTCGCCGATCACCTCGACGAGGGCGATCGTGTCGGCCCCCGTGGCGACACGCAAGGGCAGCAGCGCCGAGCTGAGACCCGATGCCTGCTCCGGACCGGCGAGGCGGTCGAGCAGGCCGCGCAGCGACTCGAGGAGGTGGTTGCGGCGGGTCAGCTCCTCGACCATCGACTCTCGCTCGATCGCGACCGTGGCCAGGTTGGCGTGCAGTTCCACGAGCTCCAGCTGGGCCTCGCCGGGATGGCCGAGGCGATCGCCGAAGCCGGCGATGACGGCGAGCACGCCGCCCGGGTTGCGCGCGCTGGGTGCGCCGACGACGGGGACGGCCCAGGCGCTGGCGCTCAGCCCGCTGATCACCGGATCCAGGTCGGCGTTGGTGACGACGCTGATCGAGCCGAGCGCGCTCGTGCCGAGCACGCCGCCCTCCACCCCGATCGGGACTTGCCGGAGATGCGACCGTCGCTCGTCGGCGAGCCCGACCTCGGCGGTGAGGACGAGGGTCGGCGGGCCGCTGACGGACTCGACGACCATCCACAGGCCGAGCGTCGACGTCGACAGCGACCGCGAGAGCGACGTGAGGATGAGCGGCAGCGACGCGCTCGGTTCGACCTCGGCGAGCTGGTCGACCAGGCTGCGCAGCTGAGACAGCTGACGACGCGCGGTGCTCTCCGTCTTCGCCCCGGCCATGATCGCGACGACGTCGTCGGGGTGCACCTCCAGCGGTGAGACGATCGAGACGATGCGCCCGTGGCGCATGATCGCGATCCTGTCGGCGAGCGCGAACACCTGCTCGATCCGGTGCGACACCATCAGCAACGCGATGCCGGCAGCGCGCAGCCGGCGGAGCAGTTGCTCGAGCACGGCCGTCTCCGACACGCCGAGGGCGGCGGTGGGCTCGTCGAACAGGAGCACCTCGGCGCCCGTCATCAGCGACCGCGCCACGGCGACCATCTGGCGCTGACCGCCGGACAGCAGGCCCACCGGTGTGGACAGGTCACCGACGCGCAGGCCGAGGCTGCTCAGCATGCGTTGGGTCTCGCGCCGCATCCCGGAATCGTCGAGCCGCAGGCGCCCGCGCTCGACGCCGAGGAAGATGTTCGCGACCGCGTCGAGGTTGTCGCACAGGGCGAGGTCCTGCCAGACGACAGCGAGGCGTCCGTCGCCGCTGACCGACACCGACCCGCGGTCGGGGGTGAGCATGCCGGCGATGCACTTGACCATCGTCGACTTCCCGGCGCCGTTCTCGCCGACGAGCGCGACCAGCTCGCCCGGACGAATGTCGAGATCGATGTCGTCGAGGACGCGTCGGGGCCCGAAGCTCTTGGTCAGGCCGCGCACCTCGAGCATGAGGTCACCTCCACCATCGGGGGTCCCTGGGCACGTCGGCGATCAGCCCGTGACGGGCAGCCAGGCATCGCCCCCGAGGATCCGGTCGGCCTCCGCTGGACCCCATGAGCCGCGGAAGTACGGGTGCACCGGACCGGGCGTGTCGAGCGCAGGCTGGATCACGCGCCACGTCAGCTCGACGACGTCTTCGCGAGCGAACCGACGCGGCAACCCCGCGAGCGCGTCGTCGAGCAGACGCTCGTAGGCCTCGCGGCGCTCACCGAGTGCCGCAGCGAAGTCGACGGCGACGTCGACGTTCTGGCTGTCGAGGTGCGGCCCGGGCGTCTTTGCCTGCAGCGAGAACGTGACACCGTCCTTCTTGCCGAGGCGGAAGCGGACCAGGTTGCGGCCGGGCGGCGGCCCACCGTTCTCGTCGAACAACATGCTCGGCGGCTCGCGGAACTCGACGACGACTTCGGTGGCGGCGGAGGCGAGGGCCTTGCCGGCGCGGACGTACCACGGCACACCGGCCCAACGCCACGAGTCGATCTCCAGCTTGATCGCCGCGAACGTCTCGATCGACGAGTTCGGGTCGGCGCCGGCTTCGTCGCGGTACCCGACGTACTGACCGCGGACGAGCATGTCGGGGTCGATCGGGCGCATCGCCGCGAAGACCTTTGCCTTCTCGTCCTGGAGGTAGCTGCTGTCGGGACCGACCGGTGGCTCCATCGCGCACAGCGCGAGGACCTGCATGAGGTGGTTCTGGACGACGTCGCGGATCGCGCCGACGCCGTCGTAGAAGCTGCCCCGACCCTCGATGCCGATGCTCTCGGCCATCGTGATCTGCACGCTGCGCACGTAGTTACGGTTCCAGATCGGTTCGAGCAGCGTGTTCGAGAAGCGGAAGACGAGGAGGTCCTCCACCGCTTCCTTGCCGAGGTAGTGGTCGATCCGGAAGATGCGATCCTCGGGGAACACCTGGTGCAGCGTGACGTTGAGGTCGCGCGCCGACTGGAGGTCACGGCCGAACGGCTTCTCGACCACGATCCGGCCACGGGTGTTGAGGCCGACCGACGCCAGCGATTCGGCAACGGTCGGGAACATGTTCGGCGGGATGGCCATGTAGAACACGGCGTTCTCGGACTTGTAGTGGTCGAGCTTGTGGACGAGGGTCTGCCACGTCTTCGGGTCCGCGTAGTCACCCTGGACGAGATCCAGTCGCTTGCACACCTCGGCGATGATCTCCGGGTCGGCGTCGGGGATCTCGGTGCGGATCGACTCCTCGGCGTGCTGTCGGAACGCCGCGTCGGTCCAGTCGCTGCGCGCGACGCCGATCACCGGAACCGTGAGCCGCCCGTGGCGCTGCAGGTTGTACAGCGCGGGCATCAGCTTCTTCTTGCTCAAATCGCCCGTCGCTCCGAACAGGACGAGGACGTCGGCAGCGGGCTGGTTGGCGCTCACTGCGCGACCTGCTCGCTGGGCCGGATCTCGGTCGGCAGCACCTCCGTGGTCTTGATCCGGCCGTCGACGAGCTCGCCCTCGGCCTTCTCGGCGTGCCCGCCGAACTGCGAGCGCATCGCGGACAGCACCTTGTCGCCGATGCCGGCGTGGCCGCGCGAGCTGAACCGTTGGTACAGGGCAGCGGAGAGCACGGGCGCCGGTACGCCTTCGTCGATCGCGGCGTGGATCGTCCAGCGTCCCTCGCCACTGTCGCTGACCTGACCTTCGAACGCGGTGAGGCGCGGATCGGAGCTCATCGCAGTTGCGGTGAGGTCGAGCAGCCAGCTGGCCACGACGCTGCCGCGACGCCACACCTCGGTGATCGCGCCGAGGTCGAGGTCGTACTGGTAGTACTCGGGGTGGGTGAGCGGCGCGGTCTCGGCGTCCTTGGCATGGGTCTCGGCGCCGATGTTGGCGTGGGCGAGGATGTTGATGCCCTCGGCATAGCTGGCCATCAACCCGTACTCGATGCCGTTGTGGACCATCTTGACGAAGTGGCCGGCGCCGCTCGGGCCGCAGTGCAACCAGCCCTGCTCGGCGGTCGACGGTGTGCCGCTGAGCCCCGGCGTGCGCTCAGCGCTCGAGACGCCGGGTGCCAAGGTGTCGAAGATCGGCGCCATCTGGCCGACGGCCTCGGTGTTGCCACCGATCATCAGGCAGTAGCCGCGCTCGAGGCCGAAGACGCCGCCGCTCGTGCCGACGTCGAGGTAGTGGATGCCCTGCTCGGCGAGTGGCGCCGACGCATCGACGTCGTCGCGGTACCAGCTGTTGCCACCGTCGATCAGGGTGTCGCCGGCATCGATGAGCGGCACGATCTTGGCGATCGTGCCGGCGACGAACGCGGCCGGGACCATGATCCAGATGTGCCGCGGCGCGGCGAGCTTGCCGATCAGGTCCTCGAGCGATGTCGCCCCGGTGAAGCCCTCGGCCTCCAGCGCCGCGACGGCATCCGGGCTCACGTCGTACACGACGCACTCGTGTCCCGCCTTCTGCAGGCGTCGCACCATGTTGGCGCCCATCCGTCCCAAACCGATCATCGCGAGTTGCATGTCGCCAGGTTGCCACGTTTTTCGACTACGCCAGCGACGGCCGCGCGATTTACTCTGGGCCTCGTGACCTCGACTCCGATCCAGCTCGCCGTCGAAGCGTGCGCGACATCGCACCAGGGATTGAGCCGGCATCTCGAAGGGCTGTCCGACGATGCTGCGCGCCGTCCGTCGCTCCTTCCCGGCTGGACGGTCGGACACGTCCTCACCCACCTCGCCCGCAACGCCGACGGTCTCACACGGATGGTCCTCGGCGCGGGTCGCGGCGAGGTCGCAGCGATGTATCCGAGCTTCGAGGCCCGCAACGCCGACATCGAAGCCGGCGCCGGCCGACCCGCCACCGATCTCCTCGCCGACGTCCGCGATGCCGGAGCGCGACTCGACAGCGCGTTCGCGCAGGCACCCGCGTCGGCATGGGACGGCTCGGGCCTGACGTTCTTCGGGGAGATCCTGATCCGAGACGTCCCGGCCCGGCGCGTGCACGAGGTCGAGGTGCACCGGGTCGATCTCGGACTCGGCTACGCGTTCTCGGATTGGCCGGCTGCGCTGCTGCGCACGGAGCTCGCCGCCAAGACGGCGCAGTGGGCGAGCCGCAAGCCGATGGGCTTCGACGACCTCCCGCCGGCGGCACTCGCGTTGGCGCCGGCCGACCGGTTCGCCTGGTTGATCGGCCGACTCGAGGTCGAGGGCCTGCCGCACTCGGACCTCAACGGCTGAGCCAGCCCGGTCGCGGGGTCATGTCCCGAGCAACGCGCCGTTCTCGTCGGCGGTTGCTTCGTGGTCGCTCGCGATCGTCTGCTTGATCGCGTCCAGCTCGTACACGACGTCGTTGTCGAGGTGGTTGGAGCTGATCCACAGCTCGAACGCGTCCACGTAGTCGGTCGCAGCGGTCGTCGACGTGGGGTTCGGCGCCGGCGGGATCGGTGTCGTCGGCGAGATCCGCCCGGACCGGACCATGTCGTCGAACCTCGTCGCGACGACAATCGAGGCAGCTACAGCGGTCATCGCCGACAACGTCGTCAAGGACCGTGACCTCACCTCGTCCACCGCTTCGGGGCCCCAACCGGTGGCATCGAGCGCCAGTTGGAGACCGGTGATCGCGGGACCGGGAAGGTTGGAGACCGCTCCGGGCAAGGGCAGGGCACCTGCCCCATCTCCGATGGCTGTCCACATCAGCTGCCACTCCGCCTGCTGCCGGGTTGCAACGTCGATCACGCTGAGTCGCTGCATCGTGTCGATGAACGCGAGGAGGTCGGCGATGTCGCTCAGACGGTCGAGCGTCGCCGCGGCATCCGCGGACATTGACACCGTCAGCGACGCCACGAGCCGTTCGCGATCGGACAGCAGGCGATCCATCGCCAGGCCGCTGGGATCCGTGGCGATCAACGATTGCGCGCCCTTCCGCTCATCGGACGTGAGCCCGAACCCGGCTGCGCCCGTCCGAAGGACCGGAAGGAGGTACGGCCCGATCAGGTCGGCCATCGTCAGGCCAGGGTCGGTGTCCTGGACGAGGGAGCTGTGTTGCGTCGACGCGCCGAGGATCCACCGGACGTAGGCCGGCACGACGACCTTGGCGTCAGCCGTGCTGAGGTGGGCCGGGTCGGTGCCGTCGTGGACCAGGCGCCGGGCCAGATCGAGATCGTCCGATGCCTCGAACGCGAGCTGCGGCGCGTCGCTGGTGCGCACCACGTACGCGGTGGGCGCTCCCGGCGTGACCAGCATCGCCTCGAAGAGGAGGTCGGCGGCGCGGGGTCCTCGCGCGCCGCCGTCGGTGTGGTCGAGCGCGAGCTGCTCGCGTTCGACGAGTTCCCGTGTCACCTCGGCCAGCGGGGCTGCGTCGAGATCGAGCTGACGGACGAGGAGGGCCGCGCTGTAGGCCGACATGTCGTCGAGCAGCAGGGTGGCGTCGCTCTCCGGATGGACCGATCGGTCGGCTACGACGATGTCACCGAGGCCGGCGAAGACGGTGTCGATGCCCGTCCAGCCTGCAGACTCGTCGCTGGTCGTCCGGCCGTCGAAGAGCAGGGATTCGGTGACCATCCGCTGGCGTGCTGCCCCGAGCTCGTTGCAGAGCGACGTCCAGCCGGTGGTGGTGAACGCCGGGAGGAACGCGGCGACGAGATCGGCGCGACGCGCGATCGTCGGCAGGGCCTGGCCCAACCAGGAGATCTCGGCGGCCGTCAGAGGGGTGGTCGCCGTACGAGCGGAGAGCGCCATGGCCAGGGCCCGCACCTGTTCGGCCTCGAGCATCGGCGTGCCGACGGATGACGCAGCATCGAACGGATCGGTGAGCACGTGCCAATGACGATCGGCCACCACGGATTGCAGCCAGCTGTTGATCACTTCGCCCGGGTCGATCGTGGCGGGCTGGTAGCCGTTCAGCGCACGACATGCCAGGAGGCTGCTCGTGAACGGCAGCCAGGTGTCACGAACGGTGGAGCGCGCGGCGGCGATGGTGCGCATCGCGGCATCTGCCTCGTGGTCCGTGCATCGCAGCGAGTCGAGCTCGTCGAGGGCGCGGCTCATCGCCTGGCGGAGGAGATCGACGAGGGTCGGATCGAACCCGAGGTAGTTGCTCATGGCGGGCCGATCCGACCGTTGGCATCGAGATGTTGTGCCTGGCGCTCCAGCGCGGCGGCTCGTGATCGGACGTCGTCAGCTGCGCCGAGGATCTGGGTGCGGATCGCCAGGAGGTCGTCGTGGCAGCGGGTCGGCGTCGGCCCCATCCACGTGTCGTCGGTCGCGCGGCGGTGGAGGTCGAGTGCGGCCGCCCCCTCCATGCGCGATCCCAGCCGGCGCAGCGCGGTGGCGCGCTGGCGCAGCTGATCGGGTGTCACCGGTGCCGGGGGCATGCGATCCTCATCGGTGCACTGAGTGCTCCGGCAACCGGCAATGCGGAAAACGTCAGGTGAGGTCGCGGACCACGATGTGGTGGGGCAGCGCGGTGGTGGCGTCGACGAAACCCTCGCCGACGACGCGGCAGTCGTGCTTGGCGTAGAACGCGAGCGCGGTGTCCCGCGCCCGTGCCCACAGCAGGTCGAATCCGGCGGCGACGCAACGCTCGACGCCCGCCTCGAGCAGCAGGCCGCCGACGCCAGTGCCCTGCAGCGATGCGTCGGTCGCCATGCCACGCAGCTGCACGGCGGTTGCCGCGGGAAAGTCGGCGCTCGGCTTCGGCACCCAGGACGATGTGGCCACGATCCGGCCCTGACCATCGCGCACACCGAGGTGGAACGTGCCGGGCAGATCGTCCTCGGGGAAGTCCACCGAACGCGTCGGATCACCGTCGCGCAGCACAGCGCGCCTCAGGGCATGCGTGTCGGTGGTGGCGAGCTCGACGACGCGCATCTCGCCTGACGCGACGTCGTTCATGCCGACGAACTCGTCCTGCCCGGGCCGACGAGCTGCGCAGAACCACCTTCGCGCGCCGATGCGTACATCGCCTCGACGATGCGGTGCGCAGCGGCCGCCGTGTCGAAGTCGGGCCAGCTCGGCCGACCCGCTGCGACGGCGCGGACGAACTCTCCGTCCGGGTTGAGGGTGCCGTCGACGAGCTTCTCCGCAGCTGCCGCCAGCGCCTCACCTTCCACGGAGTGCTCGGCTCCGTCCGTGTCGGTCCAGACGACCGGGCCGAACCAATCGTCTCCCTCGATCGTGATGAACCGCCGCTCGCAGAAGATCTCAGCCCGACGCAGGCTCGGTCGGGCGAGGTTGTCGTGCCACACCGTGATCAGCGTGCCGACCGCGCCGTTCTCGAACGAGAGCGTCGCCGAGACGACATCCTCGATCCCGTCCAGCTCGTGGAAGTTGGCCTGATGCGCGCTGACCCGGCTGACGTCACCGACCACGAAGCGGAACATGTCGATGTCGTGGATGCTGTGCTCCAGCAACGTGCCGGCCCCGACGAGATCCTTGTTGCCGCGCCAGGTGCTGCTGTAGTGGCCCTGGATCGGGATGAACTGGTCGTCGCGGAACATCACGGCCATGATTCGACCGGCAGCCGGCTCCATGGCCAGGTGCCGGGCGTACACGTAGGCGGGGGAGCGGCGCATGACCAGGCCGACCTGGTTGGTGACTCCGCTCGCCGCCACCGCAGCGGCCATCTCCTCCGCGGCGAGGACCGAGATCGCCAATGGCTTCTCGCAGAAGACGTGAATGCCGCGGGCGACGGCCTTCGCCACCTGGCGAGGGTGCTCGCTGGTCCAGGTGCACACGTAGACGACATCGCAGCCGTCGAGCACGTCGTCCTCGGACGCGCAGACCGTGTGCCCACTCGCTGCGGCGAAGGCAGCGGCGCGCTGCGGATCGGGGTCGTAGACGCCGGCGCGGACGACGCCGCACTCCTGCTCGGCACCGCTCCTGCGCAGGCTCTTGCTGTGGTAGGTGGCGATCAGCCCGGCCCCGAGGAATCCAACGCGCATCCGGTCAAGTTAGTGGGCGGGGTCGGGCGACGAGATCCGTGGCGGGCGGACGGTGCAGGCCTGCTGCGGCCGTCCGCACTCGTGCTCCGCTCTGGGAGGCTGGCGTCGGCACGCTGACAAGCCGGCCATCCCAGGCCTCCTCGCACAACCGTTGGGCGGCCGCCTCGTGGTCTCCACGTGATGAAACCCCGCGTTTTCTGTAGTCCGCAGCCAGCACCTGCGGCGGCGGGGCCCTTTGCTCTCGGCGAGTTTCGTCACGTGGAGATTCACGAGGAAGCTATCCAGCTACATCGGCCAGCACCGGCCGGCCGAGCGGCGGCCGCAACCAGCAGATGCACGGTTTCTCCGGCGGTGCGCAGGCCAGCGGGCTCTATCGGCCGGGGTATGGCCCGTGCTGTGCGCGACCATGGATCCATGCGAATTCTGCTGACCAAAGACGACGGCATCGACTCGGTCGGACTGCACGTGCTGGCCCGAGCCATGCTCCCCCACGGCGATGTGGTGATCGCCGCGCCCGACAAGGAGTACTCCGGGGCAGGAGCTGCACTGGGCACGCTGCACCTGATCCGGCCCGAGGTTCGCCGGGTGCACGTCGACGGCATCGAGGAGGCGTGGGCGGTGAGCGGTCCTCCGGCTCTGTGCGTGATGTTCTCCCGGCTCGGCGCGTTCGGGCCGTCGTTCGACCTCGTCGTCGCCGGCATCAACCCGGGCGCGAACGTCGGGCGGTCGGTGTACCACTCGGGCACCATCGGTGCGGCCCTGACCGCGCGCAACGGCTTGATCTCCGGTGTCGCGGTGAGCCAGGCCGTGGCCGGCAATGGCGTCGAGGGGCAGGGTTGGGACGAGATGCTCGTCGGCCAGAAGTGGGAGACGGCCGCGACCGTCGCCGGTGCCTTCGTCGCCGGGCTCGTCGCGGACATGCCGGCGGATCCGGTCGTGGTCAACCTGAACGTGCCCAACCTCGCCATCGACGACATCAAGGGCTGGCGCCAGGCACGCGTCGGCCTCGAGCCACCGCGTCGAGTGTCATCGGCGACGTTGGAGCCCAAGGTCGGCTTCGACGGCTCCTTCCATGTGCACATGGAATGGGGTGACGCGCTCGATCTGCCCGCCGACTCCGATGGTGGTCTGGTCGAGCTCGGCTACGTCGCGGTCACCTACCTGTCGCGGATGCAACAGGACGATCGCCAGGACATGCACGCCGGCGAGGCCTCGCTCGGCCGACTCGTCGGCAGCTGAGCTGTCCGGCTGCGGCCGGCGCCTGCATTTCCCGGTCAGCTCGTCGCGTACATCGTCGTCAGCTCCGCGCCCACACGGGCAAGGATCGTGAGCACCTCTTCGGGACCATCGACCCGCAGCATCGCGCCGAGGCCGCCGATCTCGCCGACCAGCGCACGGGCGTGGTTCGAGCCGAGCTCGACCTGGACCCGACCGTCGGCATCGGTGGACCCGATCCGCAGCCGGTTGCCGAAGATGCTGCGGAGCAACCACAGCGAATCCGGCTCCGCGGTGGCTGTGGCCCAGAGCGAGATCCGCCGCTCCGACACCTCGTCGGCGATGAGCTTCCACGCCTCCGCGAGCACGAAGCCGGGTGGGCGGACGACGGGATCGCCGGTGCGTTCCACCGAGGTGGCCCGGTCGACACGGAACGTGCGGAGCCCGTTGGCCGTGTCGGCGACCAGGTACCACGTGGAGCCCTTGCACGCGAGGCCGAGTGGGTGGAGCACGCGCTCGGTCGTGTTGCGCTGGCGGTCGACGTAGCCGAGGCGCACCTGGGCGCCCTCGATCACCGCCGACTGCAGCTCGTCCAGCGCGGCCGGTGGCGGTCGGTTGACGGTGGTCGCGCCCCACCCCGTGGGGTCGGTGACGATGGCGGTGGATGCAGCCTCTGCCGCGACGCGGAACGGCTCGGGCAGTGCGCGGACCAGCTTGCGCAACGCAGCCTTGACATCGGGCGTCGCGGTGGACGATGGGCCGGCGACGAGGAACAGTGCCCGTGCCTCGGCGGAGGTCAGCCCGCTGAGATCGGTGCGCGCCCCACCCAGCAGCTGCCATCCGCCGTTGCGGCCCTGGCGCGGGTAGATCGGCAGCCCGGCCTGGCCGAGGGCCTCGAGGTCGCGCCGCGCGGTGCGTTCGCACACCTCCAACTCGGCGGCAACCTCTGCGGCGGTGACCTGGCCGCGGGTCTGCAGCAGCATCAGGATCGCCACAAGTCGGTCGGCACGCATGTCATGAGATTAGTTCTGCAAACCGGACAGGAGGTGTCCGCTTTGGGGTCGCACGATGCTGCCCATGACCAACACCATTGACACCATTCACCCGACGAGCACCGCCGGCACCGACGCGGTGGGCCCCGCTGGAGCCCCACCGATGATCGATGCCCGTCCGGCGTTTGCGGCGGCAGTCGCGATCGGCCGCGACGTGCTGGCCTCCCTCGACCCTGCACAGTTCGAACTGCCCACGCCATGCCCCGAGTTCGACGTGCGCAAGCTCGCCAGTCATCTCGTCGCAGTCCTGCGACGGATGGTCGTGATCGGCCGACGCGACGACGCCCACTCCGTCGGCGACTTCGCCGACGAGATCGCGCCGGCGGACTGGCTGCAGGCATACGACGAGTTCGCCGCGGAGGCCGTCGAGGTCTGGAGCGACGACACCCTGCTGCCCGACATCCTCAACCCGGGCTGGGCCACGATGCCGGGGGCCGCCGTGATCATGATCTACACCAGTGAGGTCACCGTGCACACGTGGGACCTCGCCGTCGCCACGGGACAAACACCCGAGTGGGACGACGACGTGATCGCGATCGGGTTCGCCGCGATGCAGCGTGGTCTGCCGGCCGAGGGCCGCATGGCGCGCTTTGGTGTCGTCGATGGTCAAGTCCCGGAGGTGGAGCCGCCGTTCCGGGACGCAGTCCGCGTGGATGCCGATGCCCAGCCGATCGAGGCCCTGGTCGCTTGGTGCGGGCGCACGCCGGTGACGACGCCCTGAGCCACTGATCGGCGACGTACCCTGATCCGATGCTGCCGGAGGACCCTGCCGAGGTCGTCGAGATCGACGACGGGGACACGCTGTGGCGATTCGACGCCGCGTTCCTCCGATCCAACTGGACCTGCATCTGGGGTCGGGGCTGCCACGGGATCGAGCCGCAACGAGCCGCTGAACTGGGGCGAGGGTGCTGCTCGCTCGGTGCTGAGCTCGACGGGATCGATGAAGCGAAGATGGTGTCGGCGCTCGCCGACACCATCGACGCGTCACGGTTCGAGCACCACTCGCTGGCCCGTGCTGAGGGGATCTTCAGCGACGAGCGTCGCGTCAACACGCGCGTGGTCGACGGTGCGTGCATCTTCTTGAACCGGCCGGGCTTCGCAGGAGGTGCCGGCTGCGCACTGCACCTCGCCGCGCTCGATGCCGACGAGTCGCCGACCGACTGGAAGCCGTCGGTGTGCTGGCAGGTGCCGATCAAGGTCGACTGGGAGATGCGCGCCGACGATGTCGAGGTGGCTACCGTCCGCCGCTGGAGCCGCGCCGACTGGGGCGCCGACGGCGAAGCGATGGCCTGGTGCTGCACCGAGGGCGACGAGGCATACGTCGGCTCGACGACCGTCGTCGAGTCGTTGGCGGACGAGATCGAGTTGATCGTCGGCGCGCCGGTGGCGGTGCGGCTTCGTCAGGCGCTGCAGCAGGGAAGGTGACGTGCTGATCGGCTCAGGCCGGTCGGATCAGCCTGTCGGAACAGTCCGGCTTGATCAGGCCGTGGTCGTGGACGTCGCTGCAGACGTTGTGGCGGTCGAGCCCGTTGTCGTCGTGGCCGTGCCTGCGGCGGAGAGCTTCGCCCACGTCTTCGGTCCGACGATGCCGTCCTGCTTGAGGCCGCTCTTCTTCTGGAACGCTTTGACCGCGGTGTCGGTCTGCTGTCCGAAGCTGCCGTCGACGGTGACGTTGTAGCCCTTGTTCTTGAGCGCTGTCTGGATCTGCTTGACACCGTCACCGGTGTCGCCCTTCTTCACGTTGTCACTGGGCGAGGTGACCACCCGTCCCGTGGACACGCCGGTGGTGGTGGTGGCGGACGCTGCGGCAGTCGTCGCGGGAGGCAGGGTGGACGATGTCTGCGCGACTGTGGTGGCCTGTGTCGCGGGAGTGAGGGTCGTGGCCGCGGTCGATCCGGCGACGGTCGTCGTCTCGGTGGTCGCGGTCGAGCCGGCCGTGGTCGAAGAGGTCGTCTTGGCGTCGCTGCTGCACGCGCCGAGCACCAATGCCCCGGCGGCGGCGCAGACGACGAGAGCTGTCCGGCGTGTCCCCATGGGCGGAGAGACTAGATCATTCGTCGACCGTCGTCGCACGCGTGTCTCGACGGTGTGATCGCGTGGGTACGCATGGGCATGGTCATGGAGATCCGCCCCGATCCGATCCGATCCGGGCACCCTCTCGAGCGGCTCACCGACGAGGCGCCGTCGTACCTGGAGGCGCGACGTCGACGCGTGGATCGCGCGGCGTTGCGCGCCGGCGTGCTGCGGACGAGCGCCGAGCGTGTTGCCGTTGCGATTCGCATCCACCTGCTCCCGCCGGACGTCGAGCAGGAGCTCCGGGATCAGCTCGACGCACTGGACGACCGGCTCGCCGTGCTCCGCCATTGCGACCCGATGCTCGATCCGCGGTGCAACGACATGCTCGAGCACGCCACGCTGCTGCGCGAGCGCGTCGACGATCAGCTCGCGACGTTCGTGTGCGACATCGATGTCGCCGTCGGTCGCTCTCCGCGGGCGGGCAACGACTGGACTGCTGCCGGCGTGCCGACGGAGACCTTCGAGAGCGTGCAGCGCGAGTTCGCCGAGCTGCGCCGGTTGCTGGTCGAGCACGTCGATCGCATCGTGGACAGCGGGTTGCTCCGCCTGATCGGTGGCCGCGAGGTGGCGGACTGCATCCTCACCGCCTTCGACGCCGATTCGGTGGAGCAGGTGCGGGCGTTCGTCACCGCTGTCCAACACGTGCACGACGAGGCGGAGCAGACGGTCCTCTGGCTGCGCCTCGCGGCGCTGGCGATCACCGAGCCGGAACCGCGAGCCTCGATCGCGAACGACGAGGTTCGTCGCGCTCGGGCCCGGAGCGATCTGGACCTCCTGCGCTCGCGGCAGGCCGCCCTGGCCGAGCTCACCGACCCTCCATCCTGACGACCCGGTCGGCGATCGCCGCGGCCTCGTCGCGATCGTGGGTCACGAGCACTGCGGTGGTGTGCGTCTCGCGCAGCAGGCGGGCCAGTTCGACCGTGAGCTGATCGTGCAGCTCACGATCCAGCCCGGTCAACGGCTCGTCCAGCAGGACGATGCGCGGCGCGGGTGCGAGGGTGCGCGCCAGCGCGATCCGCTTGGCCTCGCCGCCCGAGAGATCGGTCACCCGCCGGTCCTCGAACCCCGGCAGGCCGACGACGGCGAGCAGCTCCGCCACCCGTCGGGTCCGATCTGTGCGTGGCCGGCGTTGCATCCGCAGCCCGAACTCGATGTTCTGCGCGACGGTGCGGTGCGGGAAGAGCTGCTCGTCCTGGAACACGAGCCCGATGTTCCGCCGGTGTGTCGGCAGGTCGTCGATCGATCGGCCGTCGAGCTCCACCGTGCCGCGGTCGGCGCGGAGGAGACCGGTGATGATCCGCAGCAGCGTGCTCTTGCCCGATCCCGAGGGACCGAGCAGGGCGACGATCTCACCCTCCGCGACGTCGAGCGACACGTCGTCGAGCACCGTTCGGGGCCCGAAGGCGATGCAGATCCCGCGCGCCGACAGGATCGCCGGCGCGTGACCGGACGGCACAGCGGAGTCAGCCACTGCGATCCCCGAGACTTCGCACGCCTTCGAACGCTCCGATCACCAGGAACGTCAACAGCGCGAGCACCGTGGCCAGCACGTAGCCCTCGGCGTGCAGCACCGCGCCGGGACGCGCCAGCAGCTGCTCGATCGCGATCGGAAGCGTCGCCCGACCCTGCCGGGTGAGGAACGTGGTGGCACCGAACTCGCCCAACGAGATCGCCGCGGCGAAGCCGGCGCCGGTCAACAGGGGAGCCACCATCACGCGCATGTCGACCTCTCGCCACGCGCGCAGGGGCGATGCGCCGAGCGCGGACGCTGCATCGCGCAGATGTGGGTCGATGGACCGCAGGGTGGGAAGCAGCACGCGCACGACGAACGGCGTGGCCACCAGCGCGTGCCCGAGAGGGATCAGCAACGGCGCCGCGCGCCAGTCCAGCGGCGCGACGGAGAACCCGACGAGCACGCCGAAGCCGATCGTGACCGCGCTGGTGCCGAGCGGCAGCATGATCCCCGTGTCCAGTGCGCGACCGAGACGCGAGCGCCCTCCGGTGCGACTCATCGCGACGATGGCCAACGATGCGCAGCCACCGATGATGACGCTGAGGACGGTCGCGATCAGGGCGAACCGAAGTGAGGTGAACAGCGAGCCGAGCGGGTCGAGCGAGCTGACCGCGGTCGGGCGTCCGGTCGCCAGTTGCCGACGGCCGAACACAGCGCGCCACGCGACCAGCGAATGCCCGGCGTTGGTGCGCACACTCCGCTCGAACAGTGCCGCGAGCGGTGTTCCCACGGCGACCACGACGGCGATCGAGAGCGCCGCAACCGTGCCGCGCTCGGCCCAACCCCGTGCCCTGCGGCGGTTGGCCAAGGGCCGGAGTCCGATCGCAGCGCGATGGCGCGACTGGATCCGGGCGAACCACAGGACTGCGAGCCCGAGCACGACGAGTTGGATGATCGACACGATCGCTGCCACGCCGACGTCGCCGAGGCGCGTCGCCCGTTCCCAGATCTCCACCTCGAGCGTGGGATGCGATGGTCCGCCGAGGATCCGCACGACGCCGAACGAGGTGAACGAGAACAGGAAGACGACGCTGGCCGACGCTTCGATCGCCGGTGCCAGCAGGGGGAGGGTCACCTCGCGCATCGCCCGCCACGGGCTGGCACCGAGCGTGCGTGCGGCGCCGACCAGATCGGGCGGCAGCAAGCTCCACAGCCCACCGACGCCGCGGACCACGACGGCCACGTTGAAGAACACGTGCGCGACGAGGATGGCCACGACGCTCTGGTCGAGCGATTGCGGCAACAGGGCCAAGAACGCAGCGCCGACAACGACCGTTGGAAGCACGAACGGCACCGTGATCAACGCGGTGAGGAAGCGCCGGCCCACGAACTCGTAGCGGGCCAGCAGCCATGCAGGGACCAGTCCGACGACGACGGTGGCGGCCGTGCTGATCGCGGCCTGCCACGCGGTGAACCACAGGATGCGGCGCAGCGAGACGTCGTGGACGACGGTGCGGAACGCCTCGGCGGTGACGGCGCGGTGGACCAGCGCGACCACCGGCCACGCGTAGAACAGCCCGATGAACGCGATCGCCGGCGCGGCCAGAGCGGCGATCGTCCAACGCGACAGGCCGTTGCGATCGCGAGCGCTCATCGGCAGCACGTCACCTGACGGTGATGTCGGTCCATGCGTTGATCCAGTCCTTCGCGTGCGCCTCGATGTCGGCGGGGCTGACCGTCGGCAGGCCGGTCGGCCGCACTGCGTACTCGGTGAACTCCGCGGGCACGGATGCGTCATCGCGCACGGGGTACACGTAGAGCGTCAGCGGCATCGTGTCCTGGAACTCCTTCGACACGAGGAAGTCGATCAACTTGCCTGCCGCCGCGGGGTGGTCGGTGCCGCGCAGCACACCGGCGAACTCGACCTGGTGGAAGCAGCTGGCGCCCATCACCCCGGTGGGCGCAGCTGCCGGCTTCGGATCGGCGTAGATCACCTCGAACGGCGGGCTCGATCCGTAGCTGACCACGAGTGGCCGGGGGCCCTTGCCGCTCGATCCGGAGAACTGCTCGTCATAGGCCTGGTCCCAGCCGTCGACGACCTTGACGCCGTTCGCGCGCAGGTCCTTCCAGTACTGCTGCCAACCGTCCTGCCCGAACTTGGCCACGGTCGCGAGGAGGAACGCGAGTCCGGTCGACGACGTGGCCGGGTTCTCGACGACCAGCAGGTCCTTGTACTTCGGGTCGGTGAGCTGGTCGAGCGTCGTCGGGACATCCAACTGATGCGCCGCGAACCAGGCGATGTCGAAGTTGATGCAGACGTCGCCTTCGTCCACGGGCGTTGCCTCGTGGCCGGGGACGAGCGCGGTCGCATCCGGAGCGAGGTTCGACAGCTCTGGCGACGCGTACGGCTGGAAGACCTTCGAGTCGAGGGCCCGGGCGAGCAAGGTGTTGTCGACGCCCCACATCACGTCGCCCTCGGGGTTGCCGGCCGTGAGCGCGGCCTTGGACAGCATCGCTCCGGCGTCACCGGCGGTGACGACCTCGACCTTGATCCCGGTGGACGCGGTGAAGCTCTCGAAGGTCTTCGGATCGACGGCGAAGGAGTCGTACGCAACGATGGTCAGCGTCGTCCCGGCGTCGGCATCGGGCACGGCGGTCGAGCCACTGGAGCCACTTGTGCCGGTTGTGCCGGTCGGGTTCGTGCTGGCGCTCGACGGCTTGTCGCTGCCGCAGGCGGTCGTGAGGAGTGACGCGGCGAGGGCCGCGGCGATGACGCGCTTCATGTGGGTGCTCCGGTCGGTGCGGGAAGAGGTGGGGGAACGAGGTGATGCGGGATGATCAGGGTCAGCACGCCGGTGCCGAGCGAGACGCGGGTCGAACCGTCGGACACGTTGCTCACGCCGAGGCTCGATGCCGGTTCGATCACCGCGTCGGCGAGTGGCCACCGAGCCCCGTCGACCGTGACCCGGGTGCACTCGCCGTGGAGGGCCAAGAGCGAGAACGTGGTCCCTTCGGCCATGTCGATCTCCCAGTAGCCGGGTGCGTGGAGCACGTGCACCAGGGCCGTCCCCCACAGCGCCCGAACCGTGCGGCAGTCGCCGAGCGAGGGGTGACCGAGCGTGGTGAGTGCGCTGATCGAGTGGTCGAGGCGGTCACCGCCGCCGCTGACCAGGAGCACGTTGGCGAGCTGTCGCGACCACGCCGCGCCGATCGCGATCTGGGTGTCGGTCAGGTCCTTGTCCGTGGGATGCACCTCGATCGGCACCCCTGCCGCGCGTGCCCAAGCGACGCCTGCGGCGCTGACCGAGTCGAGATCGCCGACCACCAGATCGGGTCGGATCCCCGCGGCGAGCGCGTGGTCGAGTCCGGAGTCGGCGGCGATCACGAAGCGGTCCTCTGGCCCGTCACCGGGAAGGTGGTCGCGCGTGCCATCGACGAGTGGAGAACCACCGGTGATGATGACGGCCCAAGACGGCACGGTTCGCTTCCCTCCGCTGGCATTACCCAGATCAGGTTTGAAGGGTCGGCGCCGGCGGGCGCCCTCTCAGCCCGCCGTACCTGCGAGCTCCCCATGAGTTGTGGTCACACCGTAGCGCCGGAACGGAGCTCGATTCAATCGGCGGTCGTGGCGGTGGCGGCCGTCGCCGCGATCGGTTCGGCGGGGGAGCCGTTGATCGTCGCGCCGCGCCGGCCGAACCGCTGGTTGAGCAGGACGAAGCCGAGCAGACCGGTCAGCACGAGGAGCATGCCGATCACCTGCCACGTCCGCAGCGTCTCGTCGAGGAGCAGGAAGGACCACAGCGCAGCGAGCGCCGGCTGGGCGATCTGGGCGATGCCGATCGTGCCGATCGGGATCGTGGACTGTGCCAGCACCATCAATCCGTGGGCCAGGACTCCGGTCATCATCGTCAGCAGCACGATGTACAGCCAGCCGTGCGACGTGATCGTGAGCATGTGCCCGTGGACTAGGGCCAGCGGCAGCACGGCCAGCGTGGCGACGGGAGTCATCGCCGCCATGTAGCTGGCCACGTCCATCTCGCCGCGCACCCGCCGCGTGCCGGCGATGTACCCGGCCCAGCAGCACAACGCGATCACTCCGAAGATGCAGCCGCGCACGGAGGCATCACCGTTCGCCGGTGCGGCGAAGAGCACCATCGCCACACCGCCGAACGCGAAGACCGCGAAGAACAGCGCACGTGGATCGAGTCGCTCGCCGAAGAACTTGGCGCCGATCGGCACGACGATGAACGGGGTCATCGCGCCGATCATCTCCGCGTTGGCGACGGTGTTGTGCGTCGCGCCGAGGTAGAAGAACGCGATGTCGAGACCGAAGAACACGCCCGGCAGCGCGGCGCGGCGGATGTTGCGCCACGACGGCCGGCGCCCCGAGGCGAGCACGATCCCGTTCCAGACGAGTGCCGTGATCACCATCCGCCAGAACGCCACCAGCTCGGCCGCGGTGCCTGACCGCTTCACGAGCGTCGACGCGAACGAGAAGACGAGGATGGTCACCGCCACCGCCGCGGCGCCGGCCACCTTGGTCGTGGCTGGGTGACTCCCGGCGGACGTTGCGGTCGGCCGGCTCACACCGTCTCGCGGTAGAGGTCCGGCTCGATGTAGATGAGGTCGACCGTCGGCACCGCCGCGCGCACGGCCGCCTCCGCGGCATCGACCGCATGGGCCAGGGAGGCGACGGTGAGGTCTGCGGCGAACCCGAGCTTGGCGGCCACCAGCAGCTCGTCCGGTCCGAAGTACAGGGTGCGGATGTGGATGATCCGCTCGACCTCGGCCGAGCTCGTGAGCGCAGCGACGATCGCGTCCTGGTCCGCCTTCGACGCCGACTCGCCGATCAGCAGCGCCTTCATCCGCACCGCCAGGATCGACGCGATGCACATCAGCAGCAGACCGATGGCGACCGAGCCGGCGGCGTCCCAACGGGCGTTGCCCGTGAAGTGGGTCATCAGCAACCCGAAGAGCGCGAACAGCAGGCCGATCTCGGCGCCGACGTCTTCGAGCAGGACGATCGGCAGCTCGGGCTGCTTTGCCGTGCGCACGAACCGCCAATAGGACATGCCGGCAGGCCGCACGTGGTTGACCTCGCGCACTGCGGTCATCAGCGAGAACGATTCGAGCGCGACCGCGGCGAAGAGGATGGCGATCGCGATGCCGATGCTGTCCGCCTCGTGCGGGTGGAGCAGCTTCTGGACGCCCTCGTACAGCGCGAACAGCCCGCCACCGGTGAACAGCACGAGGGCGACCACGAACGCCCAGAAGTAGCGCTCATTGCCGTAGCCGAACTGGTGGCGATCGGTGGGCTTCTGTTGCGACCTCTTGCCGCCGAGCATGAGCAGTGCCTGGTTGCCGGTGTCCGCCAGCGAGTGCGCGGCCTCGGCCAGCAGCCCGGCCGAACCGGTGATCAGGAAGCCGACGAACTTCGACACCGCGATGCCGAGGTTGGCGAAGAACGCCGCGACGATCGCCTTCCGGCTGCCCTCTTCCATCTGGCAAGGTTGTCATAGACGCGGTCGACGCACGGAATGTTGGGGGTACGCAGATGGGTGAACTCGATGGTCGCGTCGCTCTCGTCACCGGCGGAGGTCGGGGCATCGGGCGTGGCATCTCCGAGCTCCTGGCCGCCAACGGGGCGGCGATCGCCGTGAACTACCGGCGTGATCGAGACGCGGCCGACGACACCGTGAAGGGCATCCAAGCGCGCGGCGGGACGGCATTCGCGTATGCCGCGTCGGTCGACGACGCGGAGGCAGATCGGCTCATGGTCGACGCGGTGCTGGCCGATCTCGGCCACATCGACATCCTCGTCGTCAACGGCGGAATCGCGTCACGCGGGAACTCGGTGGTCGACACGGACCCCGCCGAGATGGAGCGCGTCGTTGCCACTCATGCGTTCGGCGCGCACCACCTCTCCCGGCTCGTGCTGCCGTCGATGCGCGAACGCGAGCGCGGCGACATCGTGATGATCTCGTCCGTGGCGGCCTCGCACGCGATGCCCAATGGCGCGCCGTACATGATGGCCAAAGCCGCCCAGGAGGCGTTGGCGTACACGCTCGCCAAGGAGGAGGTTCGCAACGGGATCCACGTCAACATCGTCGCTCCGGGCCTCGTCGAGACCGACATGGGGGTTCGCCTCGCCCGGGCCACGACGGGCCGGCGCGAGATGTCCGACCTGCGTTCGCTCGACTCCCAGTCGCCGTTCGGGCGGGTCTGCCAGCCGCTCGACGTTGCCAACGTGGTGCTCTGGCTGTGCAGCGATGCCGCCGGGTACCTCACGGGCCAGCGGATCGAATGCGACGGCGGTTCGTCGCGCTGAACTCGGACGCAGCACGAGGAGTGGCGATAGCGTTTCCGGCGTGAGTCCCTTGTCAGCGCCAGCCGAGACCGACGCGATCATCTCGATCACCGCCGCAGCACACGAGCAGATCATCACGATGCGCGATGGCGAGCCGGAGACGGATCGTCTCGGCCTTCGCTTGGAGATCGTCAGTGATCCCGGTGAAGAGTTCCGCTACGACCTGTCGTTCGAGATCACGACCAAGGCCGCCTTCACCGACGAGGTCCGCACCCACGACGGCCTCAAGATCATCGTCCCGGCCAAGGACATCGACCTGCTGACGGGTGCGACCTTGGATTTCACCACGTCGCAGGGACTCGTCATCCGCAACCCGAACAAGCCGGCCCTGCCGTCGATCGAGGGTCTCGTGCGCGACGACGAGCTGTCGGCCGAGGTCGAGGCGCTGGTCGCCGCCGAGGTCAACCCCTCGCTGGCCGCGCACGGCGGCTTCGTCACCTTCGTCGGCCACGACACGCAAGGCACCGCGTACATGACGATGGGCGGCGGCTGCCACGGGTGCTCGATGAGCCGCATGACCATGCTGGAGGGCGTCCAGGCGATGCTCGTGGAGCAGGTTGCCGGGATCGACCGGGTCAAGGACCTCACCGACCACAGCACCGGCGCCACCCCGTTCTACAACTGACCGGTACAACTGACCGGTCGGCGGCTTGCCGCTGCAGCGGAAGGTTGTTCTCCGACTCGCGCCGTTGTGAATCTCCACGTGATGAAACCCGCACCGAACGGGGCGATGCTGCGGACGGCCCCGGTCTGCGGGGCCGCAAGCGTTGGAGGGTTTCCGGTGCACCCGTGTGCACGGCTGACCCTCCGGTGGGTGGCGGCCGCGGGCGTGGGAGGCGCCGCCGTCAACGCCAGCTGATCCGCACGCTCGTGCGGAAGGCGTCGAACACGCTCGCATCGCCGGTGACCTCGAGCGGGTCAACGCCCTGTCGGTTCCACAGCGCGAGGTAGACGTCGGATGCCGAGCCGCTGACCGTGCAGTCGGCGACCGATGGTTGGCCGGGCTCCATGCGTTGCGTGACCGTGGGTTCCTCACTGATCGCGAGGTGCCATGCCGAGCCGGCATCGGTGAGGTGCACGGCCAGCGTGCGGGCGGGCTCGAGGTGGAACGGCGTGTGCTTGCGAGGCACGAAGCCGACCAACATCTCGTCGATCCCGTCGACCGCGGATGCCGTCTCGAAGGGCGTCAACACGTGCAGTGCTGACTCGGCATCGACGCGGTGCATCTCGGTCTCGTGGGCTTGCCGTCTCGACCAGAACACGGCCGGTGCAGGCGCGTCGGCGAGGAAGGTGAACGCGGCGAGATCGTCGGGAGCGTCGCCCAACGCGCGGAGCAGACCCTCCAGACCATCGGTGAACCAGGCGACGAGATCGTCGTCGCCTGGCAGCGGGCCGACGTGATCCGCCGGCACGGCCGATGGCTTGGCGACGCCTTCCAGCACCACCAGCGTGGCCCAACGGTGGACCTCACCCTGGTGCAGCACGAGGTCGCGCATCGACCACTCCGGACAGGTCGGCACGACGGCTCCCGGCCCGGCCATCGATGCCGCCATCGCCAGCCGCCGACCCTCCAGCGCGATCGTGGCCAGATGTGCGTGTCGGTCCAACACGGTTCCTCCCTGCGCGACGCCACGCCTGCAGCGTCGATCCGGCTGCACTGTACGCGTCGCCGCGCAGCTGGTCACCGGGAATTCCGCTGACCCTCAGCGGGCGGCGCGCCGGGGTCCGCGGATCAGGCGGCCAGGGAGGGCACCGGTGAAGTCGTCGTCGGCGACGGTCTGCACGCCGCCGACGAACACGGCTCGGTAGCCCCGTCCGTGCTGGATCAGGCGGCGTCCACCGGCGGGCAGGTCGAATGCCATGCGCGGTGCATCGAACGACAACGCGTCGTAGTCGATCAGGTTGAGGTCGGCCCGCATCCCGGGCGCGATCACGCCCCGGTCGCCGAGGCCGTACAGCTGTGCCGTCTGCTGGGTCTGGCGATGCACGACGTACTCCAGCGGCAGCTTCGGCCCCCTCGTGCGATCGCGGGTCCAGTGGGTGAGCATGAACGTCGGTGTGCCGCCGTCGCAGATCGCCCCGCAGTGCGCGCCGGCATCGCTCAACCCCATCCGCGTCCGGCGGTGCTGCGTGGCGGCATAGGTCATCGAGAGATCGCCGTAGCTGTAGTTGAACAGCGGCGCGTAGACCATCCCGTTGCCCTCGTCGGACGTGAGCTGATCCAGCAGCAGCGCCATCGGCGCCACTCCAGCCGCCGTCGCCCGGGCGAGCACCGATGCGGACGCGTCCGGTTCGTAGTCGATGTCAGTGCCCTCCACCGGGTAGATCCGGTCGAGCTTGTCGAGCACGACGTTGCGGAAGAACCCGCCGTCCTCCGGGACGTCCTCGACGATCCTGCGTCGCCGCTCGGGATCGCGCAGCGCTGCGACGCGTTCGCGCATCGCCAGGTGGGCGACCTCCGCGTAGGCCGGGTGGAACAGCAACGGGTGCAGGCTGCCGTGCAAGCAGTAGAGGATGCCGATCGACCGTCCCGCCACCTGGGCGAAGATCGGCAGCCCGTCCGCATCGGCCTGGTCCAACAGCTCGAGCACCTGCCGCCAGACCTCGGGTGCGCTGTCCGGCTGGTTGAGGTTGACCGAGACCGGCTGACCAGTGACGGCCGCGAGGTCGCGCATCCACGGCCACTCCTGCACCGGCAGGCTGGCGTGCTCGGGAGCGAACTGGAACACGCCGTGACCGGCGCGTCGGATGGCAGCTCCGATGCCCAGCAGCTCGTCGGCGCCGGCCGTGGTGCCGGGCACGAGCTCGCCACCCTTGCTGCGGTGCAGCGGGGTACGGCTGGTGCTGAACCCGAGCGCGCCGGCGCGCAGGGCCTGCTCGACGAGCACCGCCATGCCATCGATGTCCTCGCGCGTCGCGGTCTCGTTGGTGGCGCCGCGCTCGCCCATGACGTGCGCGCGGAGCGGGCCATGGGCGATCTGGGTGCCGATGTCGAGCACGTGGGGTCGGCCCTCGATCGCGTCCAGGTACTCCGGGAAGCTGGTCCACTCCCACGTGATGCCCTCGGTCATCGCCGACCCGGGGATGTCCTCCACGCCTTCCATGAGCTCGATCAACCACTCGTGTCGATCGGGCGCGGTGGGTGCGAAGCCGACCCCGCAGTTGCCCATCACGATCGTCGTCACGCCGTGCCACGACGACGGGGTCATCCACGGATCCCAGCTCACCTGTGCGTCGTAGTGGGTGTGCACGTCCACCCAGCCGGGCGTGAGCAGCAGACCGTCCGCATCGAACCGACGCGCCGCAGATGCCGTCGGCGCCGAACCGGCTGCGTGGACGCCGGTGATCACACCCTCGTCGACGGTCACGTCGGCCATCCGCGCAGCGGCGCCGGTGCCGTCGACCAGACGAGCGTTGCGGATCACGAGATCGGCCATGGCACCAGTCGACCACATCGGCGCACGGCCTGCTACACAGGTCGCCATGGACACCGCCGCCGCGCAGCCGATCCGATGGGGAGCGATCGGGGCGACCTCGAGGATCTACCGCAACGCGCTCGCTCCGGCCTTCGCCGCCAGCGACCAGCACGTGGTCGTCGCCGAGGCGAGTCGGGCCGACGACAGCGAACGGCCGTACGCCGACCTCCTCGCCCGAGACGACGTCGATGCGGTCTACATCCCGTTGCCGAACGACGGCCACAAGCCGTGGATCCTGGCCGCCCTCGCTGCCGGCAAGCACGTGCTGTGCGAGAAGCCGTTGACGATGTCCGCTGCCGACACGGGCGAGGTGTTCGATGCCGCCGAAGCCGCTGACCGAGTGCTGATGGAGGCCTACATGTGGCCGCACCACCCACGGGCGCGGAAGATCATGCAGCTGGTCGCTGACGGTGCGATCGGCGATGTCGATGCGTTCCGCAGCGTGTTCACGTATCCGGCCAGCAACCCCGCGGATCACCGCTTCGACGAGCGCGGCGCTGGCGCGCTGTTCGACGTCGGCATCTATTGCCTCGCCCCACCCATGCTGATGCTCGACCGCGAGCCGGTCGCCGTGGCCGCCGTCGCGACCCGCAACGCGAAGGGCGTCGACATCGCGATGACCGGCTTCGTCGACTGGGGCCGGGGCGTCGGCAGCAACTTCGACGTCAGCTTTCGGGCGCCCCACCGCCGGATCCTCGAGATCACCGGCACCGAGGGGGTGCTCACCGTCCCGGGCCAGCACACGCCGGGTCCGGAGACGGCGTCGCAGATCCTGATCCAGCGCCGAGACGATGCCGTGGAGGTCATCGACGTCGAGGGCGCGAACGCGTTCGTGGGCATGGTCGACCAGTTCGCGGCCGTCGTGCGCGGCGACGCACCCGCCGTGTTCGGGCGAGCGGAGAGCGAGCGCCTGGCCCGTGTGCTCGATCGCTTGCACGCGGCGTCGGCGCGTCCGGATCCGACCGCGGGCGGAGCCGCGCGGTAGAACGGTCGGGTGACGACGGACGAGACTGCCACCGCCAACGAAGCACCGGAACCGACCTTCGAGGCGTTGGAGCGCTGGCTCGAACCACGCCTCGACGGTGCGTCGGGCCTGCGCCTGAGCCAGTCCGGCAAGCCGAGCAGCGGCTTCTCCGCCGAGACCGTGATCCTGTCCGGCACCTGGACGGCCGACGGCCAGCAGCGTTCCGACCGGTTCGTGCTCCGCAAGGAGACCCCGGATCCGGCGGTGTACCCGACCCAGGTCGAGGGCCTCGTCACCGAGGTGGAGATCCAGTACGGCGTGATGTCGGCCATTGCCGCGTCGTCGACGCTGCCGCTGGCCCCGCTGTACGGCTACGAGCCGGACGTCGCGGTGCTCGGTACCGCGTTCTTCGTGATGGGCTTCGTCGAGGGCGTCGTGCCGATCGAGTCGCCGATGTACACGCTCGAGGGGTTCTTCACCGAGATCTCTGCAGAGCAGCGGCGAACGATGATCGACGAAGGCGTGCGGATGCTGGCCACCGTGCACGCGATCGACTGGCAGGCGGCCGGCCTGAACTGGCTCACCGAGGGCTCCCAGCCGTCGCTGCGACGCCAACTCGAGCTGTGGTCCGCGTACGCCGAACGTGAGCTCGCCGGCAGGGAGCACCCGAAGCTCGCCAAAGCGTTGGCCTGGCTGGAGTCGACGATCCCGGCGCCGACCACCCTCACCCTCAACTGGGGCGATCCGCGGCCGGGCAACATCATCTGGCGCGACGATCATCCCGCCTGCGTCACCGACTTCGAGGCCGCGTCGATCACCGCGCCCGAGGTCGACCTCGGCTGGTGGCTGATGTTCGATCGTTGGGCGCACGAGTCGTCGAACGCCCCGCGCCTGCCCGGCGAGCCGACCCGTGCCGAGCAGACCGAGCTGTATGAGCAGCTCACGGGCCGCACCGTCGGTGACACCAGCTGGTACGAGGTTTTCGCGGCGGCCCGGTACTGCGCGATCGTCGTGCGGGTGATGAACCGCTTGGTCGATCGCGGCCACATGCCCGCTGATCAGACCGTATGGATCGACAACCCGGTCGTGCCGTGCCTCGAGGAGATCCTCGCCGAACTCGGTGTCTGAGCCCCGTTCCTGACGGTGAACTCACCCGGTCGGGCGGTACGGTTCTTCGAGCCCATTTCTCGACCGTGGGCCGTGACGCCGGTCCCCC
>JAOBWO010000108.1 GCA_025463415.1 Acidimicrobiales bacterium
TCTGGCGTCCGTTCAGCCGAGGGTCGCACACCGTCTGGTAACGATCGTCGAGCTGGGAGTCGAGGATCTTGTCGGTGCCACCGACGCACTCGGTGACATCGTCGCCGGTGAGCTCGATGTGGATGCCACCGGGCCAGGTGCCCTCGGCGCTGTGGGCTCGCACGAAGCCGCCGATCTCGGCGCAGATGTCGTCGAAGTCGCGGGTCTTGCGGCCGCTCTGCGCGGTGTAGGTGTTGGCGTGCATCGGATCGCAGGCCCAGACCACTGGATGCCCGCTGTCGTGAACGGCGCGCAGCAACGGACGCAGCTTGGACTCGACCAGCGTCGCGCCCATGCGGCTGATCAGCGTCAACCGACCGGGGATCTGCGCCGGATTGAGCTTCTCGCACAGGTCGAGCACGAAGTCGGGCGTCGTCGTCGGCCCGACCTTGCACCCGATCGGGTTGCCCACGCCGCGGAGGAACTCGACGTGCGCGCCGTCGAGATCGCGGGTGCGCTCGCCGATCCACAGCATGTGCGCGGAGCAGTCGTACCAGCTGCCGGTCAGCGAGTCCTGGCGGGTGAGCGACTCCTCGTAACCGAGGAGCAGCGCCTCGTGGCTGGTGTACACGTCGACTTCGTGCAACTTGCTGTTCGACTCGACATCGATGCCGCACGCGTGCATGAAGCGCAGCGCGCGCTCGATCTCGGCGGCGAGCTGCTCGTACTTCTGGCCCTCGGGGCTGCTGGCCACGAACTCCTGAGTCCACGCGTGCACCCGGTTCAGGTCGGCGAAGCCGCCCTTGGTGAACGCGCGGACGAGGTTCAGCGTCGACGCGCTCTGGTGGTAGGCCTGCACGAGGCGGTCCGGGTCGGGGATCCGGGCCGCGGCGGTGGGCGCCGCACCGTTGACGATGTGGCCGCGGAAGCTGGGCAGCTCGAGGTCACCGATCATCTCGGTTGCCGACGAGCGTGGCTTCGCGAACTGCCCCGCGATGCGACCCACCTTCACGACCGGCACACCGAGCGAGTACGTCAGCACGACGGCCATCTGGAGGATGACCCGCAGCTTCTCGCGGATGTTCACCGCAGAGAACTCCTCGAAGCTCTCAGCGCAGTCACCTGCCTGGAGCAAGAACGCGTTCCCGGCACACACCTGAGCCAGTGACGCCTGGAGGTTCCGGGCCTCCCCGGCGAACACCAGCGGGGGATAGCTGGAGATCTGCTTCAGTGCCGCGTCGAGCGCGGCCGTGTCAGGCCAATCCGGCTGTTGTTCGGCCGGATGGCTCTGCCAG
This sequence comes from Acidimicrobiales bacterium, assembly GCA_025463415.1. GTDB lineage: Bacteria > Actinomycetota > Acidimicrobiia > Acidimicrobiales > Ilumatobacteraceae > WLMZ01. The sequence continues at coordinate 1,275 of JAOBWO010000108.1, forward strand.
GACGTCGGCGTCCACGATCGGGACATCAGTGCACCACCGTTGGTTCATCGGGACGATCCACGGCGAACAGGGTATCCGTGGAACACATCGCGGCCATCAGCATTTCGGCGGCCGCGAGGACGTCAGACCGCGAGGATGCGAACGGCGTCTTCGCGCAGACCGGCAACGGCGCGGCTGACGAGACGACGCGCGGCCTCGGCGGTGACGCCCAGGTTCTCGCCGACTTCGCGGAAGCTCTTGCGCTCGCCGTCGAGCAGGCCGAAGCGGGCCTCGACTGCATAACGAGCGCGCTTGTCGAGCGTGCCCAGCAGCTCGTCGAGCAGATCGCTGTCGACCATCGCCATGACGGCGTCCTCGGGGGTGCCGTCACCGTTGGCCATGAGATCGCCGAGGGTGGCGTCGCCGTCGTCGCCGATCGTCTTGTCGAGCGACACCGGCGTGGTGAGGCGGTGCAGCTCGGCATTGCCGAGGTCCAGCGTCTCCCCGTCGCCGCTGGCCTGACGCAGCGCGGCGCGCAGGCTGGCCGAACGGTCGCCCGGGATGCGGATGAGGCTGGCCTTCTGGTCGAGGGCGCGGCCGATGGCCTGGCGGATCCAGAAGGTGGCATAGGTGGAGAACTTGAAGCCGCGGCGCCAGTCGAACTTGTCGACGGCGTGCTCGAGGCCGAGGTTGCCCTCCTGGATGAGGTCGAGGAGGTCCATGCCCTGGGGCAGCGGGTACCGGCGGGCGATGCTGACCACGAGCCGGAGGTTGGAGCGGATGAACCGGTCCTTGGCCTTGGCGGCTGCGGTGACGTCGCGCTTGAGGGCGACGCTCTTCTCGCCGTTGGCGATGCGCTCGGCGGCCTCGCGGCCGGCTTCGATGGCGCGGGAGAGCTCGCGCTCTTCTTCCGCATTGAGCAAGGCGACCTTGCCGATGTCGTTCAAGTAGAGACCGATGGAATCGTTCATGAGGCAATCAACCGTTCTTGTTGTGTACACATTTCGGCAACCGCGGCGCCGGAGCAAACGCACGAACGTTGTTGACCAAGATCAACCGCTTCGTGTTCGATGTTCCGTCGCCACACATCTGCCTGCACAAATCGTCCGCTCGCCGAAAATGACGCAAGTTTTGGATGAAATCTGCGTGTCCAAAGGGGAATGGACAGAAATGAGGGGTAGCTCTGTGGGGGGAGTTCCAGAGTACACCATCGGTCAAGCGCGTGTCAGCTCAAATCCGTAAGACCTCGGTGTGACGCGCGCCGCAACTTCGGTGAGGCATCTCTCCTAGACTCCGAACCCGTGCCGCGACGTATCGGATTGTTCGGCGGCACGTTCGATCCCCCGCACGTCGGTCACCTCGTGACCGCAGTCAACGTGCGCCATGCCTTGCGACTCGATGTGGTGGTATTGATGGTGGCCAACGTGCCCTGGCAAAAAGAGCAAAGCCGCCGGATCACGCCCGCTGAAGACCGGTTCGACCTCGTCGAGGCCGCCGTCGCAGACGTGGAAGGCCTGGTGGCCGGGCGCACAGAGATCGATCGCGGCGGCGCGAGCTACACCGCCGACACCCTGCTGATCCTCGCCGAGGAGAACCCGGATGCCGAGCTCTTCACCATCGTCGGCGACGATGCGGCGGCCGGATTCACCACCTGGGACCGCTATCGCGAGGTCGCCGAGCGATCCTCGCTGGTGGTCGTGGACCGTCCCGGCGAGAGCGTCGAAGTGCCGGCGGAGTTCGAGTGGCTGCGTGTCGAGGTGCCTCACCTCGAGGTGTCCAGCACCGACTTGCGCGCCCGGTTCACCGACGGACGCCCGCTCGACTACCTCATCACCGAGCCCGTGCTCGACGTGATCCGCATGCGAGAGCTGTACGGAGCCATCCTGTGTCGGCGTTGCCGTCGAGGCGTCGGAACCGCACGATCGCCGCTGCGCTTTCGGGGCTGCTGGTCCTCGGGGCCGCGCCGGCGCTCGGCTATGTCGGCTGGGACGTCCTGCGCAACTCGAAAGAGGGCACGCAGGCCAAGACCTACCCCTCCGTCGCCTTCCCCTCGACGCCGACAGCGATGATCGCCACTGTCGACGACCAACAGGTCGTCACCGCGCTGGCAGTGCTCGTGCTGGCGCCGGGTACGGGCAAAGGCGGCACCATCGTCTCGTTCCCCACCGACGCGAGCAGCGCCCAGACCGCCGAGGAGACTCAGGTGCCGATGGCCCAGAGCGTGATCGTCGGCGGAGAGGAAGGGGTCGTTGCGGACACCGAATCGTTGGCCCGGGTCTCGATCGGCAACGACGGCGTGCTCGATCAGACCAGCCTCGCGGCGTTGTTGGCACCACTCGGCTCGATCAAGGTCACCCTGCCCAACGATGTCGTCACGGCAGATGCAGCCGGGTCCACCAAGTCGCTCTTCGTCGCGGGAGCCGCTGACCTCACCCCCGAGCAAGCGGCCAGCGTGCTGCTCGCTCGTGATCCGAACCAGGTCGAGGCCAAGCGACTGCCCAACGTGCACACGATGTGGTCGGCAATCGCAACAGCCATCGGCTCGGGCGTCAACCCCGACGCGGTCACGGCGCTCGGTCCCAACGGCCCGGCCACCTTCGCGGAGTTCATGCAGCACTTCATGGCCGGACCCGTGCAGGTCTTCAACGACCTCTCCACCACGCCCATCACCGGCTCCACCAACCCCGACAAGGTCGACGTCGGCCGGATCGACATCTCGTCGGTGGTCACCCTGATGGCGAACCTGGCTCCCTCCGCGATGATCACGCCGAACTCCACCCTGAGCTTCCGCATCGAGAACGGGCTGACCCAGGCCGACATCGACGCTGCCGGGTTGAAGGGCGTGACGCCGATCCAGGTCACACTCGACATCGTCCAGCGCGTGCTGTTCGCGCAGGGCAACATCGTGTCCGTCTCGCCCGAGGTGTTCACCCTCGCCACCAAGAAGGTGCCGGACACGACCACGGTGTTCTCCGCCGGCGGGCTGCAGTCCGCCGAGCTGCAGGTGTTCACCGACACCTTCGGCAAGGTCACCTTCAAGGACCCACCGTTCCAGTTCCCGCTGGTGAACATCGTGCTGGTCGTCGGCCGTTCGTACCTCGACGGCATGCTGGCGCGCCAGACGTCGAACGCGACGAGCACCACGACGGCCGCCACCACCGCCGGCACCAGTGACACAGGCACGACCGGCACGGGCACCGCCGGAACGGTTGCCGGCAGTTCCACCAGTACCGTGTCGTCCTGACATGACCGCCGATCTGGATTCGAAACAACTCGCCTGCTTCGCCGCCCGCGCCGTCGACGACAAGAAGGCCACCGACACCTTGGTCATCGAGGTCGGCCCGATCCTCGCCGTCGTCGAGTACTTCGTGATCACCAGTGCCGCCAACCGCCGCCTGGTGCGCTCGCTCGCCGATGAGGTCGAGGGTCAGATCCGCCTGGAGACCGGTCGCTCGCCGCTGCGTGTCGAGGGTGCCAGGGAGCAGCAGTGGGTGCTGATCGACTACGGCGACATCGTCATCCACGTGTTCAGCAACGAGACCCGCTCGTTCTACGAGATCGAGCGCCTCTACCGTGACGCCCCCTTCATCGACTGGGAGTCCGTGGCGCCATCGGCCGCTCCGGTAGCTGGCGATTTGGGCTGAATCTCGGCCGCCAGAGGTTGTGCCGATGAGGGCCGGTGGTATCTTCATCTGGCAATTCGCGGGGCTGTAGCTCAGTTGGTAGAGCATCTCCATGGCATGGAGAGGGTCAGGGGTTCGATTCCCCTCAGCTCCACGGAAGACGCCCAGGTCCCTGGACCTGGGCGTTTCTCGTTGCCGTGCGACGGGTTCAGCTCGGCTCGTCCACGGCGCGGTCGAGCCGGCCGGTGCGGGCGACCTGTGCGTACCAGTGCGCGCTCTGCTTGGGAACTCGCTCCAGCGTGTCCGGCGCGACCTCGACGAGGCCGAAGCGGTACTGGTAGCCGTGGGCCCATTCGAAGTTGTCCAACAACGACCAGGCGAAGTAACCCTTCACCGGCACGCCCTCGTCGATGACGGCATGCAGTTGGGCGAGGTGCTCGCGTAGATACGCGATGCGGTCGGGGTCGGCGATCCGGCCGTCGCGGCGGACGGCGTCGGGCATCGCCGCGCCGTTCTCGGTCACGTAGTACGCGGGCATCGGAAATCGTTCGTGCAGCGTGCGCATCAGCCAACCGAACGACTCGGCGTGTACCTCCCAGCCCATCGCAGTCGCGCGCCGATGCAGGGCCCGGCCCTCGCCCTCGACCGCGCCGATCAGTTGCCGGGTGTAGAAGTTGACCCCCAGGAAGTCGATCGGCTGCGAGATCAGGGCCATGTCGTCGTCCTGCACCTCGTGCTGATCCCAGCCGAGCCGTTCGAGGGTGCGCTGGGGGTACCCGTGTCCGGCGACCGGGCTGATGTACCACCAGTTCTCGAGATCGTCGACGACCTGGAACCGATCCACCGCGGCGGGAGCTTCGCTCGTGCGGAACGCGGGGGTGAAGTTGATGGTGATCCCGGCCTTCGCGTGGGGCGCGAGGTGCCGAATCCGTTCCAGGGCCATGCCGTGGCCGAGCAGCACGTGGTGGCTCGCCGCCAGGCCCTCTGCCAGCGAGCCCCGGCCGGGTGCGTGCTCACCGGTGAGGTAGCCGTGGTTGGCGACGACGAACGGTTCGTTGACGGTGGTCCACGTGCCGATCCGGTCGCCGAGGCGAGCGACGACGATCTCGGCGAAGTCAGCGAAGGCTTCCGGAACGACACGCGAGGTCCAGCCACCGCGGTCTTCCAGTGCCTGGGGCAGATCCCAGTGGTACAGGGTTGGAAATGGTTCGATGCCCGCTGCGAGCAGCCCATCGACGAGCCGATCGTAGAAGTCCAGCCCGGCGGGATTGACCCGGCCAACGCCTTCCGGCAGCACTCGTGGCCACGCGATCGAGAACCGGTACGCGCCCAAGGAGAGCGAGCGCATCAGCTCGACGTCATCCTCCCATCGGTTGTAGTGATCGCAGGCGACGGCGCCACTGCTCCCGTCGGCGATGCGGCCCGCCGTCGCACAGAAGCGGTCCCAGATGCTCTCGCCGCGGCCATCCTGCGCGGTGGCTCCCTCGATCTGGTACGCCGACGTCGACGTGCCCCAGACGAACGACGCCGGGAACTGGGGGCCGGAGGGGTCCTCGGCGCCCGCCAGCCGACCGAGATCTGCCGACGTCATCGTCACAATTTCCATGGACATGGCCTTCTTCTGGAAGTCAGGAGGATTACAGTTTCCACAGAGTACGCCGCGAGATGCCCCGACGAGCACCACGCATACGGTCGAGGAGGATCCGGTGGCAACCATCGAGGACGTTGCAGCTCGCGCCAAGGTCGGCATCGGCACGGTCTCCCGCGTCATCAACGACAGCCCGCAGGTTCGTCCGGCAACGCGTGCCAAGGTGCTCGAGGCGATGAACCAGCTCGCCTATTCTCCGGTTCGACCTGCGAAGACGTCGCGCCGCCGGTCACACCAGTCGATCGCGGTGCTCGTTCCGTTCTTCGACCAGCCGGCTGCGTACCAGCGCCTGCGGGGTGTGGTCGGCCAGCTGCAACCGCACGGCTTCGAGATCGTCCTGATGAACGTCGAGTCCACCGCGCAAGCACGTGATCGCCTCATGGAACTTCCATTGCGCCGCGACATCGACGGTCTCATCATCGTCTCCCTGCCGCTGAGCGACGAGGACGGTGCGCGGCTCGCGGCCGCCCCGTTTCCGACCGTGCTCGTCGACACCCACCACCCGGCGCTCGCCAGCATCGTGATCGACGATCTCGCCGGCGGGCGCATGGCCACGGGCCACATGATCGACCTCGGCCACGAGCGGGTCGCGTTCATCGGCGAGCCGCGGCACAACCCGTTCGGCTTCTCCTCCAGCGGTCAACGCGAAAGCGGCTACCGCCAGGCCATGGAAGCTGCCGGCTTGGACATACCGCAGCACTACCTCAAGTTCGGGCCGCACCACAGCCCCACGGCGAGGTCGTTGGCGATCGAGCTGTTGGCCTTGCCCGAGCCACCGACGGCAATCGTCGCTGCCAGCGACGTGCAGGCGCTCGGTGTGCTCGATGCCGCATCGGCCACCGGGCGATCGGTTCCGAACGACTTCTCGTTGATCGGTTACGACGACATCGAGTTCGCGTCGTACGTGGCCCTGACCACGATCCGCCAACCGCTGTTCCTGTCGGGCGTGCGCGGCGCCGAGGTGATGGTGGGCGCGCTGGCCGCCGAGGGATCGCGGCCGATCACAGAGCACCTCTCGATCGAGCTCATCGCCAGGTCGACGACCGCTCCCGCAAGCCCCAACCGGGGGCCGAACGCTGACGCAGCCGATGCGACGGCGGCTCGAGGACGGCCCACCGGATGACCATGACCGAGATCAACACAAAGAGAGCGCGAGCGTGACCCTGACCGAGCCGATGACCCCGGAGATGACCCGGACCGAGCCGCCAACCCAGACCGAGCACCCCCGGGTCGCGGTGCCGTGGTGGCAGAGCGCCGTCGTCTACCAGATCTACGCGCGCAGCTTCGCAGACTCGAACGGCGACGGGATCGGGGATCTGGAGGGCATCCGCTCGCGACTCCACTACCTCCACGACCTCGGCGTCGACGCGGTCTGGCTGACGCCGTGCTACCCGTCGCCCCAGCGCGACCACGGCTACGACGTCGCGGACTACTTCGCGATCGAACCCGACTACGGCGACCTGGAGAGCTTCGACCGGTTGGTCTCGGACGCCCGTGCTCTGGGAATCAGGGTTCTCATGGATGTGGTGCCGAACCACTGCAGCTCGCAGCATCCGTGGTTCCAGCAGGCACTTGCCGACCGTCCGGGAAGCCGGGCGCGGGCGCGCTTCTACTTCCGCGACGGCAAGGGCGAGAACGGCAACGAGCCACCGAACAACTGGCTGGCGTGGTTCGGCGGGCCGGCCTGGTCGCGAATCGTCGAGCCGGATGGCTCGCCGGGTCAGTGGTACCTGCACCTCTTCACGCCCTGGCAGCCGGACCTCAATTGGGACAACGACGATGTCGCCGAGCAGTTCGACGACATGCTGACGTTCTGGTTCGACCGCGGCGTCGAGGGTTTTCGGGTCGACGCCGTGTCGGTGGTCGGCAAGACGCCCGGGCTGCCGGACACCCCGCCGCCACCGCCCGACGCACGCGTCACCGATCGCGCCCTGCACAACCCGCACGTCCAGTTCCGGCCCGAAGGCCACGCGCCATGGCTGCGCTGGCGACGGCTCACCGACGCGTACACCGCCGCGCACCCAGACCGTCCGGTGTTCTTCGTGGCCGAGGCCTACTCGCCGGGGCGGCCCGACCGTGTGCTCGAGTACCTTCGTGGGGACAAGTTCCACCAGGTCTTCTCGTTCGACCTGCTCCTTGCCCAATGGACCTCAGAGCAGTTCCACCAGGCGATCACGGACTCGATCAACGAGCTCGCCAGCCAGCACGTGCCCCTCGTGTGGACGCTGAACAACCACGATGCGCAACGGTCCGTCACCCGCTACGGCCGCGACGACGCCACCGATCCGGCGCGGTTCAGCGGCAACAACCTGATCAACTCCGATTCCCCCGTGGATCTCGGGCTCGGCACCCGCCGGGCCCGCGCCGCCGCGCTGCTGATGCTGGCCCTGCCTGGCGCTGCGTACCTCTACCAGGGCGAGGAGCTCGGCCTGCACGAACACCTGACGATCCCACCGGAGGCCCGTCAGGACCCGATCTTCATCGCCACCGACGGCGACGAGCTCGGGCGCGACGGCTGTCGGGTACCCATGCCGTGGACCACGACCGACGACGGTTCCTACGGCTTCTCGCCGCCCGGCGCCGCGAGCCCACCGTGGCTTCCGCAACCGCACGGGTGGGGCGCGTCTTCTGCCGAGGCGGCGGCCGCAGACCCCGGGTCCGTGCTGACGATGTACCGCGGCGCGATCGCGACGCGACGCGAGCTCCTAGGTGCCGTGGCAGCGGCCGAGTTCGGCTTCATCGACACGCCGCCTGGGATGGTCGGGTTCCGCAACGGCCCCGTGGCGGTCTTCGTCAACTTCATGGCCGAGGCGATGGCGATACCGGCGGGTCACGGCACACGGGTCGTACTCACCTCACTCGGCGGGCACACCGACGCGTCCGTGCTGCCGGGCGACACGGCGATCTGGCTGGCGTAGTCGCAACTCGTCAGTCCCGGATCGCCAGCGTGGTCTCGAGATCGAAGAAGTGGAGCAGATCGGTGGCGACGCCGAGCTCGATCTCGTCGCCGATCTGCACCTTGGAGCGCGGATCGACGCGGGCGACGAACAACGACCCGATGCCCTCGGAGAGGTCGTCCGCGTCGGCGGGCCGCACCGACGACGCATCGACACGCATGTGCACGACGATCTCCGAACCGAGTCCCTCGCGCAGCTCCACCAAGCCTTTGATGGTGCTGGAGTTGTCGCCACCAAGGGCGGTGTCGTGCATCGTCTCCGGGCGGATGCCGACACCCACGTGCTTCCCGTCGTAGCCGCGCAGCCGGGGCGCAGCATCGAGGACCGCTGCCGGCACGTTCAACCATTGTGAGCCGAAGTGCACCTTTGCGGACGCTCCGTCGAGCTCGAACGTGCCCTCGAGCAGGTTCATCTGCGGTGAGCCGATGAACGCGGCGACGAACAGGTTGTCGGGCCGGTCGTACAGGTTCTGTGGCGTGTCGACCTGCTGCAGCGTGCCGCGCGACAGCACCGCGACGCGGTCGCCCATCGTCATCGCCTCGACCTGATCGTGGGTGACGTAGACGGTCGTGACCCTCAGCGATCGCTGCAGCTTGGCGATCTCGGACCGCATCTGCACGCGCAGCTTGGCGTCGAGGTTCGACAGCGGTTCGTCCATCAAGAACGCCGCCGGCTGCCGCACGATTGCTCGCCCCATCGCCACCCGCTGGCGTTGACCGCCGGACAGGTTGGCCGGCTTGCGGTCCATGTACTCCTCGAGCTCGAGCAGCTTGACCGCGTCGTCGACCCGTCGTTTGATCTCTGCTTTGGGCACCTTGCGCAGCTTGAGCGGGAACGCGATGTTCTCGCGCACGCTCAGGTGCGGGTACAGCGCGTAGCTCTGGAACACCATCGCGATGTCACGGTCCTTGGACGGCACCTGATTGACGACGGCGTCGCCGATCCTCAGCGTGCCGCCGGTGATCGACTCCAACCCGGCGATCATCCGCAGCGCGGTCGACTTCCCACAGCCGGACGGTCCGACGAGCACCAGGAACTCTCCATCGGCGATGTCGAGGTCGAGGTCGTGGATCGAATGGAACCCGTTGTCGTAGACCTTGTCGAGCTTGTCGAGCTGGATCCGTGCCATCGTGCGAATTCTCTCCCCTGGTCAAGGCCTGCCGGCCGATCGTGCTCTTCCGATGCGTCGGAGCAACCCTGTCCGTCGCGGCATGCCACCACCCTTCGTCGGCGCCGTGGCAGCAATTCCCCTCGCGAGTTCTGTGAATCCTGCCACATCCTCGACGAGATGTGGTACAACGAACCCTGGAACCTTCCATGAGGTTCCAGGGGAACTTCCAACAGCACACAGATCAAACGGCTCGCACTGCGCTACTGCGGTGCCGGGCCTTTCCGAAGGGGGAACACATGAAGCACCGCATGCGCGTTGCCGGCCTCGTGGCCGCAACCGCTCTCATGGCCGCAGCCTGCGGGTCCGACAGCAAATCGGCGACGTCGAGCACTGTCGCACCGGGCTCCACGGCAGCGGCGGGAGCCGCCACCACGGCGGCTGGTACCGACGCCACGGCCGCTGGATCGGCGACGACGGCCGGGGGCGCCGCACCGACGACCCTCGCCGGCCACGCCTGCGACGGCTCGCTCAAGGGCAAGACCGTCACGATTACTTCGTCCATCCGCGACACCGAAGCGGAGAAGCTGGTGAGTGCGTGGAAGCCGTTCGAGGACTGCACCGGCGTCACCATCAAGCACACCGGCTCGGCGACGTTCGAGGACGACATCAAGACAGCGGTCCAGGGTGGCAACCCATCCGATCTCGCCATCGTCCCGCAGCCCGGCCTGCTGTCAACGCTGGTCAAGAGCGGCAAGGTCGTCGCCCGCGACGACCTCAAGGACTCGGTCACGTCCAACAACGGCAGCAGCTGGGTCGGCTACGGCACAGTCGACGGCAAGTTCTACGCACCGCCCGTCGGCGCCAACCTGAAGAGCCTCGTCTGGTACAACCCGGCCCTGTTCGCATCCAAGGGCTACACGATCCCGGCGTCCTTCGCCGATCTGATCACACTCTCCGACAAGATCGTGGCCGACGGCGGCACGCCCTGGTGTGCCGGCATCGAATCCGGCAACGCAACGGGCTGGCCGGCGACGGACTGGCTCGAGGAAGTCGTGCTCAGCAACGACGGCCCGCAGGTGTACGACGACTGGATCTCCAACAAGGTCACGTTCAACGATCCCAAGATCGCCAAGGACCTCGATCTCGTCGGCTCGATCCTGAAGAACGAGAAGTACATCTACGGCGGCGTCCAGTCGATCGCCACCACGGCGTTCGGTGATGCCACCATCGCCAACGGCCTGATCGACGGCAAGTGCTACATGTACCAGATGGCGAACTTCTTCTCGAACAACTTCCCGGCAGGCACGACCCTCGGCCCCGACGGCAAGGTCTCCACCTTCCCGTTCCCGACGATCAACCCGGCCAACGCCGGCGCGATCGAGGGTGGCGGCGAGTTCGTGGCCGCCCTGCGTGACGCGCCAGAGGTGCTCGCGGTGCAGGACTACACCACGTCGGTCGAGTTCGCCAACCAGCGTGCGGCCCTCGGCGGTTGGTTCACGTCGAACAAGAACATCGACGTCTCGGCATATGCAGACCCCTTCGAGAAGGGGCTCGCCGAGCAGTTGAAGGCCGCCACGGTCTTCCGCTTCGATGCCTCCGACCTGATGCCCAGCGCAGTCGGGTCAGGCGCCGAATGGAAGCAGTTGACGGCATGGATCACCGGTCAGA
>JAOBWO010000140.1 GCA_025463415.1 Acidimicrobiales bacterium
GTATGCCAGCAGCGCGATCGCACCGAACACGATCGTCGAGATCGCGAGGTGCGTCTTCAGTGACAGCCCGAGACCAGCCGCTGCCGATCCCATCAAACCCCCGAGGACGGCGCCGATGCTCCACACACCGTGGAACGAGTTGACGATCGAACGTCGATAGAGACGTTGGACGCGCAGACCGTGTGCGTTCTGGGCGACGTCGATGATCGCGTCGAGGCCGCCGGCCACGAACAGCACTGCGGCGAGCGTCAGCCAGTTCGACGCGAACGCGATCAGCAGGATGGCCGTGGCGAGCAGCACGATGCCGGCCGTGGCCACCCGCGACGAACGCCAGCGGCGGATCGCCGCGGCCGCGAAGAGGCCGCCGAGCAGGGCGCCCAGCGGGAACGCGGCGATCGCCGTGCCGAGCGCGGCGTTGGAGATGCCGAGGCTCTTCTTGATCTGCGGGTACCGAGGGACGATGTTCGCGAACACGGCGCCGTTCGTGAGGAACACGGCGGCCACGGCGATGCGGGCGCGACGAAGGCGGGCGAGGTCAACCGTCGGCACTGGGTCAGGATGCCACGCACCCGATCCGGCACGTCTCTCCCGGCCCTCTCCCCTCGGATCAGGCGACGTCGAAGCGATCGAGGTTCATGACCTTGGCCCACGCAGCAACGAAGTCACGGACGAACATCTCGTCGGCGTCGTTGGAGGCGTAGACCTCGGCGAGGGCCCGGAGCTCGGAGCTCGAACCGAAGATGAGGTCGACGCGGGTGCCGGTCCAGCGGAGCTCGCCGGTCGCGCGATCGCGGCCTTCGAACACGTCCTCGGATTCCGAGGTCGCCTTCCACGCTGTCCCGAGGTCGAGCAGGTTGACGAAGAAGTCGTTGGTCAGCGTCTCCGGTCGATCGGTGAAGACCCCGTGCTCCGACTGGCCGGCGTTGGCGTTCAGGACGCGCAGGCCGCCGAGCAGCGCGGTCATCTGGGGAGCGGACAGCGCCAGCATGAACGCCTTGTCGACCAACAGGTGCTCCGCGGCGAGGTCGTGGCCCTTCTGGAGGTAGTTGCGGAACCCGTCGGCGGTCGGCTCGAGCACCGCGAAGGCGTCGACGTCGGTCTGGTCCTGCGTGGCGTCGGTGCGTCCCGGTGTGAAGGGGACCTGCACGTCGTAGCCGGCCTGCTTCGCCGCCCGCTCGATCGCCGCGCCGCCGCCCAGGACGATCAGGTCGGCGAGCGAGACCAGCTTCCCGCCTGTCGCCGAACGGATGAACTCCTGCTGGATGCCCTCGAGCGTCGCCACCACCCGCGACACACCGGAGGTCACGTTGACGTCCCACTCGGCCTGCGGCGAGAGCCGGATCCGCGCCCCGTTCGCGCCACCGCGCTTGTCGGTGTCGCGGTACGTCGACGCCGAGGCCCACGCGGTCGAGACCAGCTGGGAGATGGACAGACCGGAGTCGAGGATCATGCCCTTGAGCGCGTCGACGTCCGCGTCGTCGATCAGCTCGGAGGTGCGCGCCGGGACGGGGTCCTGCCACAGCAGCTCCTCGTCGGGAACCCACGGGCCGAGATAGCGGACGACGGGTCCCATGTCACGGTGCAGCAGCTTGTACCACGCCCGCGCGAACGCGTCGGCGAACTCGTCGGGGTGTTCGAAGAACCGCTTCGAGATCTCCTTGTAGACCGGATCGACGATCAACGCGATGTCGGTCGTCGCCATCATCGGTGCGTGGCGCTTCGACGGATCGTGCGCATCCGGCACCGTGCCCTGTGCCTCGGGGTTCTTGGGGGTCCACTGCTGCGCTCCGGCAGGGCTCCTCGTCAGCACCCACTCGTAGCCGAACAGGTTCTCGAAGTAGCCGTTGTCCCACCGGATCGGGTTGTTGGCCCAGGCACCCTCCAACCCACTGGAGATCGTGTCGCCACCCTTGCCGGTCCCGAAGCTGCCCTTCCAGCCGAATCCCTGCTCCTCGATGCCCGCACCCTCCGGCTCGGGACCGACGTATTCATCCGGATCCGCGGCGCCGTGGGTCTTGCCGAACGTGTGGCCGCCGGCGATGAGGGCGACCGTCTCCTCGTCGTTCATCGCCATCCGTGCGAACGTCTCACGGATGTCGCGGGCCGACGCCATCGGATCCGGGTTGCCGTTCGGGCCCTCCGGATTGACGTAGATCAGCCCCATCTGGACCGCACCCAGCGGCTTCGCCAGCTCCCGGTCGCCGCTGTAACGCTCGTCCTCGAGCCACACCCGCTCCGGCCCCCAGTACGTGTCCTCTCCGGGGGCCCAGACGTCCTCCCGGCCGCCGCCGAAACCGAACGTCTTCAGGCCCATCGTCTCGAGGGCGCGGTTCCCGGTGAAGATCAACAGGTCTGACCACGAGATCTTCCGGCCGTACTTCTGCTTGATCGGCCACAGCAGCCGGCGGGCCTTGTCCAAGTTGACGTTGTCCGGCCAGCTGTTGAGCGGGGCGAAGCGCTGTGCGCCGCTCCCGCCGCCGCCACGGCCGTCGCCGATGCGGTACGTGCCGGCCGCGTGCCACGTCATCCGGATGAAGAACGGTCCGTAGTGTCCGTAGTCGGCCGGCCACCACTCCTGCGACTGGGTCATCAGCGCA
>JAOBWO010000163.1 GCA_025463415.1 Acidimicrobiales bacterium
GTTCGGCGCCGATCACGAAACGGAACGTTCATCTTCGGAGGACCAGTCCGTTCATCCTCGGAGCGCACACTGGTCACCAGTCGGGGTGTCCCCCACACGCCGACCCACGTGAGTCTGTCGATCGACACCCCCCGATTCGGACTCGCCGTGACCGCCCCGCTTCCCCAGCGGGGCGGTCCACGCGTCCCCTTGGGCACTGCCCACAGACGCCACGCAGACGATGAGTACCGAATACTCACGACACGACTGCGTGCATCGGTTCTACTGGCCACATGCCGATCCCCAGCCCCGAGCAGTACCGCCAGACCTACGTCCAGCAGATCCAGCCCTACTTGACCGAACCGATCCTGGCCGTGGGCTTCATCTCCACCGCGGGCTACGCCAGCGGGCTGGTCGCCGACGCCGTGCTCGGCAAGGCGATCTCGTCCCTGTCCTTCGTCGGCGGGCGGATGTTCCATCGCAACCGTCGCGAGGTCCGCGACACGGTCGTCAAGAACCAGCTCGTCGCGATCACGGCGACCACCGTCAACATGTTCGACTTCCTCGCCGGCCAGGACTTCGCCGTGCGCAACGCACCAACCGTCTGGCTGCGCTCGTCGTTCCGCGTCACCGCCGAGGAGCGGGGACGGCTGACCCAGCACCTCCACGTCGACTTCGCGACCGGCGAGCGGATCGATGTCGATGTGAACTTCAGCAAGGGTCCGTGGGCGACGTTCAACGACCCGATGCTGGCGCTCCTCATGCAGTCGCCGACCGTCTGACGGTTAGCGTCGCCCCGGGTCGACGGCAGCGCGCCGCGACGGAATCGGGGTCGACGACATGGCACACGGATCTGGGTTGGCGGGTCGCACCGTCGTGGTGGCCGGCGCCGGTGGCGGCGGCATCGGTACGGCTGTCTGCGCGGCGCTCGCCGAATCAGGTGCGGTGGTCGCGGGGTTCGACAACGACTCCGACAAGCTCGCCCTCAGCGAGGCTGCAGTCGAGGCCGCGGGCGGGATCTTCCACTCCTCCATCGTCGACCTCCGCGACGCCCACGCGGTGCAGGCCGCCGTCGACACCGCTGCAGACGAGACCGGCGACCTGTTCGGGCTGGTCGTCGTCGCCGGCGGGCTGCTGCGCAAGTACTGGGCGCCCCTGACCGACACCCAGCCGGAGGACTTCGACGAGGTCGTCCGCCTCAACCTCAGCGCCGCCGTCTACGCCACGCAGGCGGTTGGACGCCGACTGATCGGGGACAGCGCCCCCGGCGCGATCGTGCACATCGAGTCCATCGCCGGGCTGGCCTCGATGCCGTTCGGTGTCGCCTACAGCGCGGCCAAGGCTGGGCTCACCGCGGTCACCCGCACGGCCGCGCTCGAGTGGGGTCCACGTGGCATCCGCGTCAACGGCGTCGCGGCCGGGTCGGTGCGCACGCCGCGGGCCTCGGTCGACGCCCCGGCGGAGGACCCGCCCGGCGACAAGCTGGTGATCCCCTTGCGCCGGCGTGGTCAGCCGGTCGACGTGGCCAACGCCGTCGTGTTCCTGCTCTCCGACCAGGCCGCGTGGATCACCGGCCAGGTTCTGTGCGTCGACGGCGGGTCGTCCGTACTCCCGTCGTACCTCGACGAGCACCTGCTCCCCGTGTTCGTGCACGACGAAGCGTTCCGGTCGTCGCTCCTCGACCGCTAAGTGCTCGAGAGCGGAGCGGCCGGATCCGGATGTATGCGGCGGTCGGTCAGGCGACCGGAGCCGGCGCCTGGTACGTCCAGCCCGGCAGCGGCTGACCATCGTGGCGCTCCATGCTCTGCACGTCGAACCAGATCGGCAGCAGGTGCTTCACGTAGAACGCATGGATCGTCATCGAGCCGGTGGGATCGTCCCTGTACTGCTTGATCTTGACCCGATCGTCGTGGGCCTGGAACGCCAGGCACTGCTCGAGGATCGAGTCGACCTCGGCACGAGTGTCCTGCAGCAGGCCGAGGTGGTCGTAGCCCGGCGAGGCCATCGGCGCATCGCTCTCGGCCAACAGCAGGAACTGACCGACGTGGTCGTCGAGCAGCAGGAGGTGGCACGACTGGCCCATCACCGGCGTGTCGATGGCGCGCCAGCCGAAGATCGGCCCGTAGAACGCATCGACCTCCGCCCGGAACTCCGGCGTGAGCGTGCCCCGCGGAAAGGTCAGCTCCATGTGGTTGAAACGCATCATGACGAGAGTCTGTCCGCTTCCCAGCGTCCACCGAGTGTCGGACGCCGCCCCCGGCAGCAGACACGCGACACGAGGGTTGGCATCCGCATTCCGATGCGGCCACGGCAGCAGCCGCGGCTCGCGCTGCCGTCCCGGTCCGATGATGGTTCCGGATGCATCGGTCGGCCCGCGTGAAATCCACTGGCGAGGCGGACACCGAGGTGGAACGTGGCACGTTCAGGCAGCCTTGTTCTTGGTCGTGGGTCCGCGTGCGGGTAGGGGCATGGTTCTGCCGTCGGGCAATGTGATCGAGAGATTGTTGGCGTCGCCGTGGAGGTGGACGTCGGGTCGGTGTCTGAATGAGTGGTGGTACACGCACCACAAGACCAGCAAGTTGAGATCTGTTGGCCCGTTCTGGGCGTCCCATTCCTGGATGTGGTCGACCTGGCACCAGTCGGCGGGCATGTTGCAGCCCTCGAACCGGCAGCCACCATCACGAGCCAACAAGGCTTTGAATTGGTCGTTGGACGCGAGTCGTTGTGATCGGCCCATGTCGAGCGGCACCGAGTTGGAGGTGAGGAGTCGGACGATGTTGGCGTTGGTGCACATCTGACGGACGATCTCGGCAGGGATGATCTGCCCCGTCGACGAACGTCCGGCACCGGGGGTGCGGCCTTCCAACACGTCGATGTCGATCGTCACGACCACCGTCGGCCGCTCGCGTCCGCCACGCACCTCGCCCTTGGCGTACGCGTCAGCCAACATCACCAGAGCGTCGGCGTTCTTCTGCTCACGGGTCCGGTCATCCCCCTCGAGCGGCTTGCCCGTGAGCGCCCGCAACGCGTTCTCGACCGTCATCGCATCAGTGGTGGTCAACTGTCCGTCGACCCGGGTCATCCCGTCACCGAGATCAGAGAACCGGATCCCACGCCGCTGTCGCTTGGCGTGCTCACGCTCCGCATCGGTCAGACCATCGGGCGGGTGCCACTCGCGGAACAGGTTTCCGACATCCGCGGCTTCGCCGGGCGTCGCCCCTTTGCACGCGTCGACCAGATCCGCGTTGCTCCCCGAGTGGCCCGAGTCCAAGGCCGGCAACAACGCCGATGCCGTATCGGGGCTGATCTCACCCGCGTCGACGGCGTCGGCCAAGTCCTTCGACTTGTTCAACGCTTCACCGAGCTTGCGCTGCTTCGACGCGGCAGTCTTGGTCGTCTTGCCCTTCGCGGCGAACCAATCCTCGATCGAACGATGCCCCGACAGCTTCCAGATCCGATGCCGATCCGCTTCCAACAACACCCGCGACTGGACCACCCGCAGCCGGTCCATCTCCATCTGAATCGCCAACACCGTGGGACCGAGATCATCCACACCAACGAGCGCGATGGCGACACCCGCCACCGCAGTGGTGCCCTGGTGAAGGAGATCGAGCGCCGCTCTCATGCCGCCATGCTATCGAACACCTGTTCGACTCACAACCGGGAGCGCATGAAAGGTCGTCCCGGAACGAGGCCGCACGCAGCTGATCTACGATCGGGGCGCGTCCTCGATCGACCGGATCGCCGACTGGAAGGAACCTCCATGTCTCTTCGCGCCAGCTACGAACCGGGCACTCCCTCGTGGGTCGATCTCTCAACCACCGATCAGGCCGCGTCGAAGGCGTTCTATGGCGCGCTGTTCGGGTGGTCGTACGACGACATGGGCGTCGGCGACGACGTCTTCTATTCGATGGCCACGATCCGCGGCTCGAACGTCGCGGCGATCGGCCCGCAGCAGGCGGAACAGACCGCGGCCGGCGTGCCGTCGCACTGGCAGATGTACATCACGGTGCCCGACGTCGATGCCGCAGCAGCAGTGGTCGAGGGCGCCGGCGGCGTCTTGATGATGCCGCCGTTCGACGTGATGGATGCGGGACGAATGGCAGTCGTCGCCGATCCGGCCGGTGCGGTCTTCATGCTCTGGACCGCCAATCAGAACCCTGGCGCCGGCCGCGTCAACGAGCCGGGTGCGTTCACGTGGTCCGAGCTGGTCGCACCACCGAACGAGCTGACCGCGAGCTTCTACGAGACCGTGACCGGGTTGAAGATGCTGAGCGCGACGATGAGCAACGGGTCGGGCTACGACGGCTTCTCGCTCGACGGCACCGAGGCGACGATGCTGGCCGGTGCGCTGCCGCCGCCGATGGACGGCATTCCACCGCACTGGGCGATCTACTTCGGTGCCGCAGATGTCGACGACACCGCCGCCCGGGCCACGGCGCTCGGCGGCACGGTGCTCGTCGAGCCGTTCGACATCCCGGTCGGCCGGATCGCAGTGCTGGCCGATCCGCAGGGCGCGATGTTCAACCTGTTCTCGATGGAGCCGGCGACCGATTGAACGCGAAACGGCGAGGCCCGAAGGCCTCGCCGTCTGCAAGCTGATTCGAGACTGCACATCCGTTTCGTGCCGACGGGACGAGCTTCGGCGAGATGTGCAGCGGAGGTTGGCGTGGTTTCGCCAGGCGGTCCAGCCTGATGGCCTAGCGGCCAACCACCTCC
>JAOBWO010000463.1 GCA_025463415.1 Acidimicrobiales bacterium
GGGACGCCGTCAGCGCGACGGGATCGATCGGCACCCAGCACGCACCGCGGCAGAAGATCGGAACTCCGTTGACACTGATCGAGAATCCGCCGTTGCCGATGTCGACGTCGATCGATCGGAAGCCCACGGAGCCGAGCGGCACCGCGACGGTGGTTCCGTCAGCGAAGTCCAACTCGACGGACGCCACATGCAGCGCAGGCTCACCGTGTGTGCCCGGCCACCAGAGCGCAGCATCGTCGAGCGTCACCGCCCCACGGACGGACCAGCGCCCGTCGACCACGCGAATCTCGAGCGGGCGCACGGCGTCGCCGACCGCGAGGCGCCCCGATGTCGGCACAGTGGAAGGCCCGCCGTCTGCGGCGAGGTCCAGTGTGCCGGTGGTTCCGTCGGCGCGGGTCGCGAGGTGGACGTGGTCGAGGCGGGGCACACTGGCAGTGACGCGGACCTCGCGCCACAACCCCACCGGTGCCGCCTTCGGGAGCCAGCTCGGCATGCGCCCGAGCAACGTCGTGCGAGCCCAACGAAGCTGCTGCTGGGCGACGAGGCGGGTCTTCCAGCGACCACGCGGCCGTCGTGTGGCCAGCCATGTGTTCAGCGACCGGCAGACCACGATCAACTCGTGCGTCGCGCCGGCCGGGACCTCGACCTCGTGAGCGACGAACATGTTCTCGCTGTGCAAGACGTGCCGGCCGTCGAGCCACACGTCGGCGATGGTGGCGATGCCGTCGAACTGCAGGACGGTGGGATGGTCGGGGTCGCCGGTCAGCTCGGTGCGGAACCACCAGTCGAACGCGTCGAAGTCGACGTCGTCGTCATCGGTCCACAGTCCCGCTGCACGCCAGGCTTCGGCCGCAGTACCCGGGCACGGCGCAGCGACCCACGAGAGACCGGGGTCGAGGTCGGCCGGCAGGGCGGCTGCGTTCGGGTCGGTCGAGGCGACCTGCCAGTCGACGAGGCGTTGGTCAGCTCGCACCGACGAGGACCTCGTAGGCCGCGTCCCAGTGAGCTGCCATCGTGTCGAACAGCCCGGAGAGGTCCGCGTCGCGACCATTCGCAACGCGAGCCAACTTGAACTGACAGGTCTTCGCGGTCGAGGACAACTCGCGCAACGAAAGAGAGCACGATGCGAACTCGTCCGGGCGCAACCAACCGACGAAGTCGGCCAAGACCTCGGCCCACGCGCCGCACTGGCGGAGGGTCCCGAAGGCATACCGGTGGAAGACCTCGGAGGGGTTGGCGCGCAACCACGGCGTGTCGGCGGCGATCCGGTCGGCCATCGCCAGCACGGGGTTCGCGAACGGACGGCGCGCGAGGTGCTGGCCGAGGAGGGCTTCGGCCACGGCGCGACGGCCGTCCTCGTCGTGCAGCACGAGACGGGAGAGATCGATGCGTTCCGCATAGGGCGGCCACGGCGAATCGCTGTTGACGATCGCGTCGTAGTCGTCGCCGCTGAGCTCGAAGCAACCACGGCTGTGGAAGTACGTCAAGCGACGCGCTCCAGGATCGATCCGGCTCGGCGCGATCGTGGTCTTCTGGTGCTGCAGCCCGTAGGAGTCGCCCGCCGTGTCAGGCAGGTGCATGGCGTCGGATTCGATGGTCATCAGATGACCGAGGTCCAGGTGGGTGATGATGTGGTCTTCCACGCTGCGCCAGATGTTGAGCTCGCTGACCTCGATGCCGTAGGCGAAGCGGAGGTCCTCGGGCGGGAACTTGAAGAACTCCCACTGCTCGCCGTCGAAGCCGGCGCTGACCGTGAACGCGAGCGCCGCCAGCGGGTCGGCGCCGATCGCGTGCAGCAGCTCGATCCACAGGTCCACGTAGCAGTTGGTCTCCGGCCAGATCCGGTCGTGCGCGTGCAGTGCGTGCGGCACGTGTGCTGCGGCGCTCGGCATCATCACCCGCGTGCTTGCGGTGAGGTCGGTGCTCACGGCCAGACGACCTTCGTGACCGAGTCGGGCCACTTCGTGACGTCGGTGCCGTGGGCAGCGAACATCGCGACGACGCAGCGCTCGAGCCCGAAGCCCACACAGCCCGAGTGGGCTTCTGCGGCGTCAGGCGTGGTGATGCCGAACAGCTCGCCGAAGTGGTTCTGGTGGTAGTTCGCCGAGACGCACGCGGTCGGATCGTCCTCACCGAACACCGGCACGAGCCACTCGATCTTGAGCTGCTGCTCGCGCTGGCTCATCGACATCAACCGCCCCGCCCGGCCGAAGAACGGATCGTTGGCGAAGTCGGAGCGGAACTCCAGGCCGATCGATTCGAGCAGCTTCGGGATCCGGTCGAGCCAGACCTCGCGCCAGTCGAGCACCTGATCGGGCGTGCCGACGCGGATGTGCTCGCGCTGGCGGAACGCCTGGAGGCGCATCGGGTCGACCGATGGCTCGTGCCGGAAGCAGTAGCCCATCGTCGAGTAGATGCCCTCGTCCTCGCCGAGCTGGCCCACGAGCGACGGGTAGACCGGGTAGCAGCACGCCGGCGTGAGCGCGACCTCGCTGAGCTCCAGGCACGACGAGTAGTCCTCGTGCTCGTCCAGTCGGTGGACGAGCTCGGAGTGGGCCTTGTTGTCGCCGCTGAACGTGAACACCGGACCGCACAGCTGGGGGAAGTTGCGCAGGTAGTCGACCGCCTCGAACGTGGTGCGCGGGATCATCGGCGGGAACCACATCACGGTCGGCTCGTCGGCGAGGCCCAACGAATAAGCAGCGGCATCCACGCCTTGCAGCACGCTCTCGAAGATGGCGCTACGGCCGTAGAGGCCGTCGACGCCGGTGGGGATCAGCAGCTTGGCCGCGAAGAGGCGATCGCGCAGGTCGGCGTGAGCGAGGAGGAGGTCGTCGGGAGACATGGTGATCAGTCCTTCAGGATGCAGAGCAAGCTTGCGTTGTGGTCGAGGATCCGGTCGTTGTGGACCATGAGCGAGGCGCTCTTCGCGTCGCGCATCTGCCGCCCGAGCGAGAAGTCCGTGCCGTTGCGATACGCGCTGAGGCCGCAGATCTCCATCGACGCATGCACGATCGCGAACACGTCGGTGGAGGCGAGCAGCTTGAGGTTGTTCATCTGGATCGTGAACGCCATCGACGCCCCGATCGCCGGATCGACCCGGGCCAACTCGTAGTCGCGCACGCATGCGGCCACGAGGGCGCGGAAGCGGTCGAGCTGACCGACCACGGTGGCGAGGTGACGCGCGCTCGGCGGCAGCGTGCCCGGCTGCTTGCGCGCCGCAGCGCGCACGACTGCACGCGCCTTGCGGACCGCGTGCTCGGCGATGCCGAGCCAGAGCGACGCCCAAGTGATGTGGGTGACGGGCAGCATCGTGCTGGCCGACACCTCGGCGTAGGGGCGGGGCAGGATCTGCTCGATCGTGCCCGTGGCATAGAGCTCGAAGCCGACCGAGCACGTGCCACGCATGCCAAGCGTGTCCCACTCGTCGATCTGGTTGTCCAGGGTGAGGTTGGGCCGCTGGACGTGGACGATGACCTGATCGCTGGCCGCGGCATCGGGATCGCGGCGGGCGGTGACGAGGATGTCGTCGACGTAGGCACCGTAGGAGATCACCGACGCCTGCTTGCGGAGGCTGATCTTCTCGCCGTCGTACTCGACCGCGCAGATGCTGGAGCGAACGTTGCCGCCGATGCCCGCCTCGGTGGTGGCAGAAGCGATCAGGCGACCGGCCCGGGCGATCTCGGCCAGCAGATCGTCGAAGTAGGGCAGGCCCTGACCGGTGTCGACGATGCACGCCACCTGGATCTGGTGCATCGCGAAGATCATCGCCGACGAGCCGCAGTGCTTGCCCAGCTCCGTGCAGATCAGCGAGAGATCGGTGATCGAGCAACCGCCACCACCGAACCGTGCCGGCACGAACGCGCCGAGCAGGCCGGCGTCGCGCATCGCCTGGATCGATTCATGGGGGAACCGTGCGTTCGCGTCGACGTCGTCGGCGTGGGGCGCGGCGATCTCCTCGCCGATGCGAGTGGCGGCGCCGAGCAGGTCACGCCCCGTCGGGGAGATCTCGGTTGCGAGGGGCATCAGACCGACATCTCCTCGCCGAGCAGGTTGTCCAGCGCCGACTTCAGGTTGGCAACGGTCTCGAAGGTCGACCGGGTCAGCATCCGCTCGGGGAACTCGATGTCGAACTCGTCCTCGAGCGCGAGCATCACGTTGACGCTGGCGTGCGAGGTCAGTCCTGCGCTGTAGAGGCTCTTGTCCTCGCCGATGGTGTCCGCCGAGCCGTTGAGCTTGCCGTGCTTGGACAGGATGTTCCTGATGGTTTCCGTACGTTCGCTCATCGCGCCGCTCCAGTTGTTGTCTGTGATGTTCCCGCTGTGGTCGAGAAGTCTGTGATCGCCATGTACACGGCGGAGGCGTATTCGCCATCGTGGGTGAGGCTCACGGAGGCCGAGATGACCCCCGAGTCGGCCAGCAGGTGGGCGCCGGCACCGGCGGTGCCGAAGTCGATCGACGGTGCGCCGTCGGCCTCCCGGACGATCTCGATGCTGCGGTAGTCGATCCCATAGGCGGGGCGAAGGGCTTTGACGACGGCTTCTTTGGCCGCGAACCGTGCTGCCAAGCGCTCCGCGGAGAGGTCGCCCCGATCGGATGTGCACGCCGCGATCTCGCCCGGCGAGTAGACGCGATGGAGGTAGCGATCCCCGAACTCGGCGATCGATGCGGTCACGTCGGGCACGTGAACGAGGTCGATCCCGACGCGCACCGCCGGGAACATCCGGCCCTGTGCTCGGCTCGCATCCGTCGCCACACCCCCCTCGATCACGTCACTGTCCATGCAGTTGTTTTCGGCACACGACACCGCCGACTCAATCGGCAGAATCATGGAATCTGATTTCAATCGAATCCGAGCCGTTCCGGCCGACAGACAATCGAGCGGAGTCGATCGGCTCGAGGTGGGCCGCGCCGGTAGTGTCCGCCCCAACCGCGACGGAGAAGGATGAGCGATGGATCACGGCGATCTGCCAACCGGGTGCCCGCAACGGATCGGGTGGCTGGTCATGGGCACGGAGAGCTACGGGGTGAAGCGGATCACCTCGGGGATGCTCGTCGAGCTGGATCGTCGTGGCGTCCAGGTCGAGCTGATGTCGCTCTTCCCCGGGCTGATCGCCGAGAGTGCTGCCGCGTCCGGACTGCGCACGACCGTGTTCGCCCCCGAGCCACCGACCGCATGGCTGGCCATCCGGCTCCGGCGGATCCGCGTCGTCCGGCTGCTGCTCGACAACATCCGCGTCGCCCGCAGTGTTCGGCGCCGCATCAAGCGCAGCGGGTTCGAGCTCCTCCAGCTGAGCGACATCGAGCTGGTCGCCGCGGCGCGCCTCGCGACCCTCGGCACTCGCGTCCAGATCTGCTACCTCACCCCCAACCGGCCACCCGAGCACCGCATCGCGACCTGGGTCTTCCCACGGCTGCTCAGCGGACGCCGGCTGCGCGTCCTGGCGAACTCGGAGGACATCCGCTCCCGGTTCGATGCGGTCGGGGTCGAGAGCACGACGCTAACGCTCGGCATCGACGTCGCCGAGTTCACTCTGCCGCCCGGAACGCCAGCACGCGACGAGCACGGCCCGGCTCGGCTCGTCAGCGTCGGGCGGCTGTGCGTGTCGAAGGCGCAGGACCTCTGGACTGCGGCGACGATCGAGCTGATCGAGCGCGGCGAGGATCTCACGCTCGCGATCGTCGGTGGGGACTTCTTCGAGCAGGACTTCACAGACAACCTCCGCGCAGCGATCGCCCGAGCGGGGGTTGGGGACCGCATCCAACTCCTGGGCGAGCGCTCAGACGTGATGTCGATCCTCGCTGACTCGGACATCGCGTTGTGTGGCACCCGAGAGATCGAGGCGTTCGGCTTGGCGGCGGTCGAGGCGCTGTCGTGCGAGCGGCCGGTCGTGGTGCTCGGCGAAGGCGGCATCCGCGAGATCGTCGACGACGGCCGAACCGGCTGGTACGTGCCCACCGTCGACGTCGAAGGCGTCACCAGCGCGCTGGTGCGCTGCCTCGCCGACCGACCGCGGTGGGACGACATGGGCGCGGCCGGGCGCGAGAAGGTGCTCGGGCGATACACCGTCGAACGAGTCGTCGAGCGCTACCTCGACATCGTGTCCACCCCGAGAGGCCACTGAGACCGCACATCTTGACGGCGTCTTGATGAACTCCGGAGCGCCACGGGATTACCCTCGACCGCATGGGCGGCACGGTGCACACACAGTTTCGCGGGCCGAGCCAGGTGGGGTGGGGACGGCTGCGCGCAGCTGCCTTGCTGCCGCTCATCGCATCGTGCACGCTCGTCGCGGCGGCATCGCCGTCGGTCGCCCGGGCAACCGCGCCGAAGCTGGCCGGTACGTGCACAGCGGGCGGCACCATGACGGTCGTCGCCCACGAGGACGACGATCTGCTGTTCCTCAGCCCTGATGTGCCCGCCGACATCACCGCGGGCAAGTGCATGCACACGGTGTTCCTCACCGCCGGCGACGCCGGCCAAGGTTCGGCCTACTGGCTCTCTCGCGAGGCCGGAGCCAAGGCCGCATATGCGCAGATGGCCGGACTCCCCAACAGCTGGACCGAAGCCGACATCGTGGTCACGGGGCGCACGCTTGCGACGTTCAACCTCGATGCCGCTCCGAACATCTCGCTCACCTTCGTGCGACTGCCCGATGGCGGCGTCGGTGGGCTCGGATTCTCGGCAACGGGATTCGTCAGCATGCAGTACCTGCTGCAGGGCGTCGTCAGCTCGCTGCAGACCGACGACGGGTCTGCGACCTACACCGTTGCCGACCTGACGACCATGCTCACCGCGATCATGACGGCTGACCAGCCGGACACCATCCGCACCCAGGATCCGCTGGGCGCCTTCGACGACGGCGACCACAGCGACCACCACTCGACTGGACGGCTCACCGTGGCCGCCCGCCAGAACTACGCAACCCCGAACACCTTGATCGCGTACCGCGGCTACGCCGTGTCCGGTCTGCCCTCCAACCTGACCACCACGGATCAGTCGGCGAAGACCAAGGTGTTCCTCACCTATGCCGCCTACGACTCGCGCACCTGCCAGACCGAGGGAGCGTGTGCACCGCTCGCCGAAGGCACATGGCTGAGCCGCCAGTACGTCGTCGGCCGCTGGACTCCCACGTCCGTCGAGCGTGCCCCCATGGCCGTGGCCAAAGCAGTGGCGGCTGCCCCGTCCGGCGCCACCGTCACCCTCGACGGCACGGCCTCGTCGGATCCCGACGGGAACCCGTTGAGCTACTCGTGGCAGCAGCTGAGTGGCACCGCCGTGGCACTGACGGGCGCAACCACCGCGTCTCCGACGTTCACCGCCCCCGGCACCGTCGGTGTGCTCACGTTCGCGCTCGTCGTCAACGACGGCGTGCTCCCGAGTGCCGCCAGCACCCTGACCGTGTCGATCGTCGCGCCGGGCACGAACGTGGCCCTCTCCGCCGTCGCCACGGCGTCGTCGGAGAACGCCTCCACCGGCCAGACAGCAGGAAAGGTCATCGACGGCTCCGCCGATGGCTACCCCGGTGACTACACCCGTGAGTGGGCCACGATGGGTGAGGGCGCCGGTGCCTGGGTGCAGCTGAACTGGTCGGCCGCACAACCACTCACCCGTGTCGTCCTGCACGACCGGCCCAACTCGGGCGAGAACGTCACCGCGGCGACGATCACGTTCTCCGACGGCAGCACCGTGCAGACCGGACCGCTCAACAACGACGGGTCCAGTACCACCGTCGCCTTCCCCGAGATCAAGACGACCAGTCTTCGGGTGACGATCACCGGCGTGGCTGCGGGCGGGCTCAACATCGGACTGTCCGAGGTCGAGGCCTACACCGCAGACGGGGTGACACCGCCGCCACCGCCACCCCCTCCGCCGGCAGCGACGAACGTCGCGTTGACGGCGGCTGCCACCGCTTCTTCGCAGAACCTCTCGACTGGCCAGACCGCCAGCAAGGTCATCGACGGGTCCGCCGACGGCTACCCCGGCGACTACTCGCACGAGTGGGCCACCGTCAGCCAGGGCGCCGGCGCGTGGGTGCAGCTGACCTGGACCTCGGCACAGACGCTGACCCGGATCGTGCTCCACGACCGCCCGAACTCGATCGAGCGGGTCACCGCCGCGACGATCACCTTCTCCAACGGCAGCACGGTGCAGGCGGGGCCCCTGAACAACGACGGCAGCGGGACGACGGTCACGTTCCCCGCGGTCAGCACCACGTCGCTCAAGGTGACCATCACCTCGATCGCGGCGGGCGGCACCAACATCGGGTTGTCCGAGATCGAGGCGTACAACGACGGAACCGGCACGACGCCTACCCCGACTCCGACGCCGACGCCCACGCCGACGCCGACCCCGACCCCCACGCCCACCAACCTCGCCCTGACGGCCATCGCAACGGCCTCGTCGCAGAACACGTCCACCGGCCAGACGGCCGCGAAGGTCATCGACGGATCCGCCGACGGCTACCCCGGCGACTACACCCGGGAGTGGGTGACGGTCGGCAAGGGTGCCGGCGCCTGGGTACAGCTGACCTGGTCTTCTGCGCAGACATTGACCCGCGTCGTGCTCCACGACCGGCCGAGCAGCGCTGAACACGTCACCGGGGCGACGATCACGTTCTCCGACGGCAAGAAGGTGCAGACCGGATCGCTCAACAACGACGGCACCGGCACCATCGTGACCTTCCCAGCGAAGGCCACCACCTCGATCAAGATCACCATCACGTCCGTCAGCTCAGGCGGCCGGAACACCGGCCTGTCCGAGGTCGAGGCCTACGCCAGCTGACAGCGGGCGACACCGGCTGACGGTGCCGGTCGCTACCTGCCTACCTGGTGACCGTCAACGCCGACAACCCGCTGTCGGTGATCGTGGTGACGTCCTTGCCGTTCACCGAGATCCGGATCGGGATCGGCGTGGCCAGCGTCGGCGAGCGCACGGCGAGGTGGTACCCACTGCTGAGGTCCAGAGCACCGGCGAACTCGACGCTGATCTTCACGCTGTCACCGGGCGGGATCTTCACGTACTTGCCGGCCACGGAGTAGTCGTCGTCGGTGGCGATCGACATCTCCACGGGCGAGTCGTCGACCGTCATCGACTTCGGCACGAGCGCGGAGTAGATCGACACGAAGGTGTTGCTGTACCCTTTGGGCAGGTCGACCAGGTTGCCGATCACGTAGTCGGGCAGGCCGTCGGCGGGTGCGGTGTTGCGGAGGATCACCGTGGCGGTGGTGGTGACCTCGCCGGAGCGCTTGTTCGTCGTCACCACGTACGAGGCATCACCTTGGAGGTAGGCGTCGATCTTGTTGCCGGCTCCGTTGGTGAGCGCGAACGTGAACCCGTCGCCACCGTCCAGTGTCGGCAGCGACCCGGACATGTTCGCCCGCTCGAACACGGCCTCCTCGTCGGGACGCGCCGCCCACGCCTTGAGGTGCCCCTCAGCGGCGAGCGGGGCGAGGTCTGCTGCCAGGAGCGGCGGTGAGGGCAGATCGCCGCCGAACAGGCTGCTGACGGTCAGTTCGGCCACCTTCTGCAAGGTGTCCCGGCGGGTGTCGTTCTCGGCCGTGACGTCGGCGTTGAGGTACTGGTCCTTGAGCAGGTACTGCGCCAGGTTGGCGGAATCGAGCTGGGTCGTGAGGCCGTCGACGGTGACCGGGCCGGTGATGTCGAGCAGCTTGGCCAGGGCGAACACGTC
>JAOBWO010000178.1 GCA_025463415.1 Acidimicrobiales bacterium
CCGATGCCGATGACCTCGGCGATGATCGCAGCCGTGAGAGACGCCCGCTCGAGATCGCTCGACCAGACCGCGTCGAACATGCCCAGCGCCAGCCCAGCGCCAGCAGCCTGCCGCATCCCCTCGTCGCTCAACGCCACGTCGGCCTGGCCCTGCCAGCGTCCGGCTGCGTTCCACTCACTCTGTCCGTGGCGGGCGACCAGCAACCTGGTCGGCACCGCCGAGCCCTGTGCTCCGTCCCGTTTCGGGCGGGGTGAGGCGAGTCGCGACGGCGTGGGCATCCACGGCGAGGGTAGCGCCACCGGTACGATCTGGGAGTGGCTATTCTCCGGCTGTTCGCCTCGGCTCGTGAAGCGGCGGGAACCGGGCGCGACGATGTCACGGCGGGATCCGTCGGGGAGTTGTTGGCCGTCGCCGGCCAGCGCTACGGCGACCGGTTCCTCGAGGTTCTTCCGTCGTGTCGGATCTGGGTCAATGGAGAGTCGGCCACGTCCGACACCGTTCTGACAGCTCGCGACGAGGTGGCCGTGTTGCCACCGGTCTCGGGCGGAGCATGCTGAGGAGCGCTATGGACAACGCAATGGACAACACAGAAACGATCGATCCGTCGGAGCTCTCGCTCGACGAGCTGCGTTCGCTGCGCACCGAGCTGCAGCACGAGGACGATGCGATCAGCTACGTCCGCCGGCTCGTCCAGGCCCGCCTGGATCTCGTCACCGCCGAGCGCCGGCAGCGGGTCACCGGACACGAGATGAACGTCACCGAGGACCTGCCGGTCATCCTCAGCCAGCACCTCACCGGTGGCGGCGAAGGGTTGGCCCGACCACCCCGACCCACCGACGATGCCAGTGAGCACCCGCTGGCCGTCGAGTTGGACGAGCTCTGCAGCGGGCTGGGCGCGAACCACGTCGAGAAGCTCACCGACGACGAGCTGACGGCGTTGGCCGACGCGCTCGATGGCTTCGAGCACGCCCGGTCGCACGAGCGGCGCGAGCTGTTCACCCGGCTCGACGCCCTGAGCGCCGAGCTCGTCCGCCGCTACCGCGACGGGGAAGCCAGCGTCGACGGGCTCCTGGCCGACGAGTGAAGCCATCCGACGTGTCTGCGGCCGAGTTGCGCAGCGAGATCGAGGATCGCCTGGCCGAACGTCTGGCCGATGTCGGCGACTTCATCCGCAACCAGCGCGAGGTCGCCAGCATGTCGATGCGTCGTCTGGCCGAGGTCGCCAACGTCTCCAACCCGTACCTGTCCCAGATCGAGCGTGGCCTGCGACGTCCGTCGGCGGAGATCCTCCAGCAGATCGCCAAGGCGCTGAAGATCTCGGTCGAGACGCTCTACGTCCGCGCGGGGATCCTGTCGGACGAGTCCACGGCCGCGATCGGCGTGCGCGAGGCGATCGGCAGTGACACCCTGCTGACGCCCGAGCAGAAGCAGGCCTTGCTGAACGTGTACGAGAGCTTCGTCTCCACGCACGTCTGACGTTGCACGCGTGCGGAACGTCCGCACGACGCGGACGACGTCGCCTCGCAGGGTGCTCGACCGCTCGTGAGTCTGCATTGCCGACCGCTTGGGTAGGGTTTGCGTCCATCGTGCAACGGGTTGCTGTTCTCTCACTCCACACCTCACCGCTGGCCCAGCCGGGCTCGGGCGACAGTGGCGGGATGAACGTGTACGTGCGCGAGCTTGTGTCGGCGCTGGCGCAGGCGGGAGTCGACTGCACGACCTACACCCGAGCGTCACGACCGGGGCTGCCGGAGGTGGTCCAGGTGGAGCCCGGACACCGGGTCGTCCATCTGCCGGCGGGTCCGTTCGACCTCGCCAAAGAAGACCTGCCGATGGTGGTCGAGCAGTTCGGCGACGAAGTCATCAAGCACCTCGAGAACGGTCCGGGTGCTGATGTCGTGCATGCCAACTACTGGCTCAGCGGGCTCGTGGCGCACCGGGTCAAGCACGAGCTGGAGCTGCCGTTCGTCAGCACGTTCCACACCCTCGCCCGGGTGAAGGCCGAAGGCGGCGATCCAGAGCCGGAGTGGCGCGACCGGGCCGAGGCCGAGATCATCAACTGTGCCGACGCGATCTGCGTCAGCTGCACCGAGGAGGAGAGCCAGTTCCGGCGGCTCTACGGCGACCCTCGCGGACGGATCGAGATCGTCGCCCCCGGTGTCGAGCACGCCTTCTTCGCTCCGGGCGACAAGCGCGGGGCGCGACATGCGCTTGCGCTGCCGAGCGGACCGGTGCTGCTGTTCGTCGGTCGGATCCAGCCGCTGAAGGGTGTCGATGTCGCGGTGCGTGCGTTGGCCGAGCTCCGTCGACCGGACGCGTTGCTGCTCGTGGTCGGTGGCGCCAGCGGGCTCGAGGGCAGCGCAGAGGTTCGCCGGGTGATGGCGCTGATCGACGACCTCGGTGTGCGCGACCAGGTCCGCTTCGTCGAGCCACAGCCGCACCACATCCTGTCGACCTACTACCGCGCTGCCGATG
Source organism: Acidimicrobiales bacterium (assembly GCA_025463415.1). Taxonomy (GTDB): domain Bacteria; phylum Actinomycetota; class Acidimicrobiia; order Acidimicrobiales; family Ilumatobacteraceae; genus WLMZ01. The sequence goes on from JAOBWO010000178.1 coordinate 2,476, forward strand.
TCGTCGTGGTGCCGAGCCGAAGCGAGAGCTTCGGGCTCGTCGCTCTCGAGGCCGCGGCGTGCGGGATCCCCGTGGTTGCCAGCGCCGTCGGCGGTCTGCTGACGCTCGTCGACGACGGGCTCACCGGCTATCTCGTCAGCGGACGCGATCCGTCGAAGTTCGCTCAGCGCATCCGCACGATCCTGGACAACCCCGACCTCGCCGCCTCGATGAGCGTTCGCGCCGCCGATCGTGCCCGCCGGTACACGTGGAGCTTCGCCGCCGCTCGGCTGCGCCGGGTGTACGCGGACCTCGCGGTGCACGAGCTCATCGCCTGCACGTGAGCGATCTCTACGCTGCGCAGGAGGTCGCGGACTTCGCCCGGCAGATCGACACGTGGCTTGCTGCGTTTGCCGCCGGCAACCCCGTCATCGCCGCGATCGACCGCGCCGAGGTCAGTGCCGCCGGCGGCGAACCGCGCTGGTACGTGCGCATGCGCGGTGACGAGAAGGAGTTCATCACCGTCTGGCTGACGCTCGGTCAACGCACCCTGCGCTACGAGGCGTACGTGATGCCGGCGCCCGAGGAGAACGCGGGGCTCGTGTACGAGAACCTGTTGCGCCGCAACGAGTCGCTGATCGGCCTGCACTTCGCGATCGGCATCGAGGACGCCGTGTTCCTCCGCGGCGACCTGCCGCTGGCCGCATTGGACGAGGACGAGCTGGATCGCGTGATCGGTTCGCTCTACGCGACCACGGAGCTGGTCTTCCAAGGTCTTCTGCGGATCGGGTTCGCCAGCCGCTTCCCCTGAGTGCCCTGAGTCGCAGGGTCGACGGTGACGCACGTACTGTCGACCGCATGGGGGAGCGGGTGCTGGTGGTCGGTGGTACCGGGCCGACCGGGCTGCCCCTCGTGCGCTCGCTGGTGGCCGACGGCCACGACGTCACGATCCTGCACCGCGGCCTGCACGAGCACGACGACACGCCCGAGGTCGTCCGCCACCTCCATGCCGACCCGTACGACGTCGAGTCGTTGCGTGACTGCCTGGAAGGGTTGACGTTCGACGCGACCATCGTCATGTACGGACGACTGCGCCGGATCGCAGAGCTGATGGTCGGACGCACCGGCAGGTTCTTGAGCGTCGGCGGCGTCCCGGCCTATCGCGGCTGGATGAACCCTTGGCTGCACGAGCCGAACGGTCTGCCGGTGCCGGTGGCCGAGGACGCTCCGACGGTCGATGTGCCGGCGGACGACGAGAAGGGCTACCGGATCGCGCGCACCGAGGCGGCCGTCTTCGCGGCGCATCCCGGCGCCGCGCACTTCCGCTACCCCTACGTCTACGGCCCGCACCAACTGACGCCTCGCGAGTGGTGCGCGGTCCGCAGGGTGCTCGACGGCCGGCGGCGGATGATCGTCGCCGACGGCGGCCTGACCTTGCACCACCACGGATACACCGAGAACCTCGCCCACGCCCTGATGCTCGCGGTGCGTCAGCCGGAGGCCGCCGCAGGGAAGCTGTTCAACGTCGGCGACAGCGAGGTGCTGACGGTGCATCAGGTGATCGACTTGATCTGCGCCGAACTGGGCCACGAGATGGAGATCGTCTCGTTGCCGTTCGAGCTCGCGCTGCCGGCCCGACCGATGCTGGCCCAGCCGTCGCCGACCCACCGCGTGCTCGACCTCGGCCGGATCACCAACGACCTCGGCTACCGCGACCTCGTGCCGGCGCGCATCGCCGTCGGCCGCGCTGCGCGCTGGCTGGTCGAGCACCCACCCGCGCGTGGTGGCACCGAGGAGACCGTCCTCACCGATCCGTTCGACTACGCGGCGGAGGATGCGCTGATGGACGGGTGGGCCGCCTGCCTCGAGGCGATGCCCACCGTCGAGTTCGCGGTGCAGCCCGGCTCCGGCTTGGCGTACAGCGGCCCGGGCGGACGACCGAGATCGCGGAAGGAGTTCGTGCCATGACCAACGCAGCGGCCGCCCCGGCGGTGCATCCGGGTCCGATGAGCGGCATCCGCGTCGTCGACTTCTCGACGGCGCTCACCGGTCCGTACGCGGCCGCGCTGCTGGCCGACCAAGGCGCGTCGGTGGTCAAGATCGAGCGGCCCGGCATCGGCGACATCGCGCGGTGGGTCGGCGTGGCGGTGAACGGCATCTCCGCGCTGTACCAGGCGTGCAACCGCGGCAAGCGTTCGATCTCGATCGACCTGAGCAGCGCGGACGGGATCGAGATCGCCAAGCGGTTCGTGCGCGGCGCCGACGTCGTGATCGAGAACTTCCGTCCCGGCGTGATGGACCGGCTCGGCCTCGGGTACGCCGCGTTGAGCGACGGGAACCCGGGCCTCGTGTACGCCTCGTTGTCCGGCTTCGGGTCGACGGGCCCGTACGCGACGAAGGGCGCCTACGACACGGTCATCCAGGCGTATGGCGGGCTGGCGTCGAACCAATCCGACGGGCCGGACAGCGAGCCCGCGTTCTTGCACCAGACCGCGGCGGACAAGATCACCGCGATGTACGCGGTCCAGGCGGTCACCGCGGCCCTGTTCGCACGCGAGCGGGGCGCCGGCGGACAGCACGTCGAGCTGTCGATGCTGGACTCTGTGGTGTCGTTCCTGTGGGCGGATGCGGCCGGCAACGAGATGATGCTGGACGCCGACGGCTCGATGCCGTCCAGCTTCGTGTCCACGGTTCGTGCCTACCGGTTCATCGACGGTTGGGGCGTGTGCACGCCGACGTCGGACGCCGACTTCTCGGGGATGTGCCAGGCGCTCCGCGTCGACGGCTGGGACGATCCGCGGGTTGCGAAGATCGCCGATCGCCGCAACAACCGGGCGGTGATGGCGGACATCATGCGCCGCTGTCACGACGCCGCCACGACGATGACGATGGTCGAAGTGCGCGCCCGGATGACGGAGTTCAACGTGCCGTTCGGTGAGGTCGTCTCGCCCGCCGGCCTGTCGTCGGATCCGCACGCGGTCGCGATCGGCATGCTCGAGGATTCGCTGCACCCGACGGCCGGCCGGCTCCGCCAACCCCGGCATCCGGCGCGGTTCGCGCGCACTCCTGCGGCTGTCGGCGCGGCGTCTCCGACGTTGGGCCAGCACACCGACGAGCTGCTCGCCGAGTTGGGGTACGACGACGAGCAGATCGCCGAACTCCGCGCCGCTGCCGTCGTGACCTGATCGACTCGCCTGCTCGACTCGCTTGATCGACGTTGCAGTTTGTTTTCCGCATTCGGCTCTCCCGAAGCACTCATCCCAGTGCCGACGCGGACCAAGATCGGGGAAGGTCGTCCGGTCCGCGTCGGCGCACTTCGACCACTCGCTGCAGGCGGGTCGAATAGGTTGAGGCCATGACCGATCACCCCGTTCCGACCAACCACACCGGCACGTTCGTGGTGATCGGCGGGGGCAACATGGGCGCGGCACTCGTGGGCGGATTGATCTCCTCGAACTGGATCGCGCCGGCAGACCTGGCCATCGTCGAGGTCATCGAGCCGCTCCGTGCTCGACTCGCCGAGCAGTTCCCCGAGGTGACCGTCACCGATGTCGTGCCGCCGTGCACCGCCGCAGTGATCGCCGTGAAGCCCCCCGATGCCGCCGCCGCAACCGCCGCTGCGGTGGCCGCCGGGGCGAAGCGCATCGTGTCGGTCGCGGCCGGCGTTTCGATCGCGACGCTGGAGGCCGCCGCCGGACCCGGCGTGGTCGTGATCCGCACGATCCCGAACACTCCGGCTCTCGTCGGCCTGGGCGCAGCTGGTATGAGCGCGGGCTCCGAGGCCACTGACGCCGACGTCACCTGGGCGTCGGGAGTCCTCGCCGCGGTGGGCACCGTGGAGATCGTTCCCGAGCACCAACTCGATGCCGTCACCGGGCTCACCGGCAGCGGCCCGGCCTATCTGTTCCTGGTCGCCGAAGCGCTGATGGATGCGGGCGTGCTGGCCGGGTTGGCCCGCTCCACTGCGGAAGCGCTGGTCACACAACTGTTCCTGGGCTCAGCCGAGATGCTGAGCCGGCGCGGCAACCCGGCGATGCTGCGGACCCAGGTGACATCGCCCGGTGGCACCACCGCGGCGGGGCTGAAGGTGCTCGAAGATCACGCGCTCCGCGCGGCCTTCCAGTCGGCAGTGATGGCCGCCACCGAGCGCAGCCGCGAGCTCGGCCGGCCCGGGCACTGATCGAGGCCGCACGGCTGGCTCGTCGGGCGGCCGAGAAGTCGTCAAAAAGATTTCTTGGTGTGACTCTTTTCTCGCGGCACCCACTGTGCCTATTGTGACTGTCCGAGGTCGACAAGACCTCCGCTTGTGAGAGCAAGCGGGAGTCGCGCCCGTCAAGGGCAGCGCCGACAGGGGCTGGTGTCATCGGGGGGTTGACACCAGCCCTCGT
>JAOBWO010000201.1 GCA_025463415.1 Acidimicrobiales bacterium
AGGCGGAGGTTGCCGTCGGCGCCGATCCAGCCGAGGTCGCCCGTGTGCAGCCAGCCGTCGGCGTCGATCGCCTCTGCGGTGCGCTCCGGATCGTTCCAGTAGCCGCGCATCATCGCCCGTCCGCGCAAGCAGACAGTCCCGATCGCGTCGGGACCGACTTCGGTGATCGGTTGGCGTTCGTCGTCGACGATCTTGACCTTGACATCGCCGTTCGGGCGGCCGACGGTGTTGCAGATCACATCGACGGAGTCGTCGAGCCGGGTGCCGGTGGCCACACAGGACTCGGTGCTGGCGAACCGGTTGACGACCGGACAGTGCAGCTTGGCGAGCATCTCCTCGACCAGTTCCGGTGGCACGCGCGATGCCCCGATGCCCGCGATGCGCAGGCTGGACACGTCGGTGCTCGCGAAGTCGGGGTGGTCGAACATCAGCCGGTACTGGGTGGGCACGCCCTGGCTGACGGTGATGTGCTCGTCGTTGATCAGCCGCAACGCGCCGGCGGCCGTCCACGGCGACGGCACGATGACCGTGGTGATCACGTGCTCCAGCTCGTCCCACACCCGGGTCATGGCGCCGACGTGGGCGAATGGCAGCGGCGACAACCGGCGGTCGCCCGGCGCGCTGAGCGGTGCGGCGCCGAGGGTCATCGCGCGCAGGCAGGCATGGTCGAACCATGCGCCCTTCGGCATGCCCGTGGTGCCGCCGGTCCACACGATCGCGACGGGGTCGGTGGCCACGAGGTGGGCCCGTCGAGCCAGCGGATCACCGAGGCCGACGTCGGGCAGCGCGCCGTCGAAGATGAACCCGGCACCGCTCTTGCGGACGATGTGCTCGATCTCCGTCGGGCCATACCGTGGGTTGATGCCCGTGGCGATCGCGCCGGCGCGCATGATCGCCTGGTAGGCAACCATGTAGTCGATCCCGCTGGGCAACTGGATGCCCACGACGTCGCCCTTGCGCACACCCTGTTCGTCGATCAACCAGGCCGCGAGCGCGTCGCCCCGAGCCGCCCACTCGGCGAACGACATCCGCACCCCGTCGTGCACGACGGCCTCACGATCGCCGTGCTGTGCCACGACCGCGTCGAACAGGTCGAGCGTCGTCTCGAAGTTGCCGGTGACTCGTTCCATGGTGGCGGTGGTTTCGTTCGTCAGCGTCGTCGACGGGCCACGGCTCAAAAGGTGAGCACACCCCGTGCGACGGTGCCGGACTCCAGACCGTGCACGGCGTCCTTCCACTGCTCGACCGGGAACGTCTGCGAGACGAGCTCGTCGAGCAGCACCTCGCCACGGCGGTAGAGGTCGATGATGCGGGGGATGTCGCGGTGCGGCGAGATCGCGCCGTAGCGGCAGCCGATGATGCCGCGGTCGACCTGCACCAGGCGGCCGTAGAGGCCCTTGAACTCGGCGGTGGCGCTGGGCACGCCGATGACGACGACCGTGCCCTCCCAATCGAGCGACTCGAGCGCGTTGTTGGTGACGACGGGGTGGGCCACGCAGTCGAACGCCCAGTTGACGCCGCCGCCGTTGAACGGGCCGCGAGCCATCTCATCGTTCCAGGGGCGCAGCGCGACGATGGCATCGACGATGTCTTCGCGTGTGCCGTCGAGGAAGTGGGTGGCGCCGAACTGGCGGGCCAGCACTTCCTTCTTCGGTTCGGTGTCGATCGCGATGATGGTCGTCGCGCCCTGCACCTTCAACGCCTGGATCACGTTGAGCCCGACGCCGCCGACGCCGAACACGGCGGCGCTCTGGCCACGCTTGACGTTGGCCCGGTTGAACACCGAACCCATGCCGGTGACGACGCCGCAACCGATGAGCGCGGCCGACGTGAGCGGCACGTCGTCGGGGATCTTCACGCACTGGATGTCGCGCACCACCGTTCGCTCGACCATCGCGCTGGTGGCCGCGAAGTTGTAGATCGGCTGGCCGTCGAGCTCGAACGGGGTGCTCCAGTTGCCGAGCGTCTGGCGGCAGGCCGTCGGCTTGCCATCGTTGCAGCGGTCGCAGAACCCGCAGGCGGCGAGCGTCGCGATGACGACGTGGTCGCCCGGCTGGACGTGGGTGACGGCGTTGCCGACCTCGGCGACGATGCCGGCGCCCTCATGGCCGCACACCCCCGGTGACGGCACCGGGTAGAGCCCGCTCATGTACGAGATGTCGCTGTGGCAGAGGCCCGCCGCGGCGATCTCGACGATGACGTCGCGCGGGCCGGGTGCGCGCACCGTCAACCCGTCGACGAACTCCGTTGTCTTGCCGTCAAAGACGATGCCGCGCATCAGAACCCCCAAGTGTCCAGCGGTGTGTGCCCGACGGTAATTCGGGCGATGAGTCTCGGCGTCAGCCGAGGATTTCGACGAGTGCTACTTCAGGTGATCGATGTGCAGCATCTTGATCGCATTGCCGCGCACGAGCTTGTAGACGGTTTCGTCGGAGAGGTGCGCCATCTGCTGCTCGGCGATCTTGGCCGTGTTCGGCCACGTGCTGTCGCTGTGCGGGTAGTCGCTCTCGTAGGTGACGTTGTCCTCGCCGATCTCGTCCAGACAGGTGAGGCCGTGCGGATCGTCGAAGTAGCAGCCGTAGACGTGGCGCTTGAAGATGTGGCTCGGTGGCTCGAGCACCTTCTCGGCGATGCCGCCCCAGCCGCGGTTCTCCTCCCACACCGTGTCGGCG
>JAOBWO010000251.1 GCA_025463415.1 Acidimicrobiales bacterium
CGATCCGGCCCCGGTCGGTGACGACGGCGACGATCTTGCGCGTTCCGTCGGGTTGGTCCTCGACGATCAGATCCTCGACCTCGACGTTGGCGAACGTCTGCAGTGCGCCCAGCGCCTGCGCCCGCTCCCGGAAGATCGTGCCGGCCCGCAGCGAGTCGACCACGGACACGGTCGGGAAGTGGCAGCCTCCGACGAGGATCTCCTCGTTGATGAAGGGCACCATCTCCTTGATCTCCGCCGGCGTGACCATCTTCGCCGGGATGCCCCAGTTCTTGGCCGACACCATCCGACGGCGGAGCTCTTCCATCCGCTCTGTCGTGCGGGCGATCTCGATGCCGCCACACTCGGTGTTGACGCCCATCTCGGTGTACTGGCGCTGGCTGTCGAGGTTCAGGGCTGCCATCTCACGGGTGTGGTCGACCGGGAAGATGAAGTTCGAGGCGTGGCCGGTGGATCCGCCCGGGTTGGGCAGCGGGCCCTTGTCGATCTGGACGATGTCGCGCCAGCCGAGCTCGGCCAGGTGACCGACCACACCGTTGCCGACGATGCCGGCGCCGATGACGACGACCTTGGCGGTCGTCGGGAAGTCGTTGCTCGCTGGGCTGCTCACGTGGAAGGTCCTCTCGGTCGTTGAACCGTTGTGCGGGATGATCCCGCATGGTGGTAAGTCTAGGTTATTGCGGAGTACAGGTGGAAAAGCCCGATCTCGCCGTTCATGTCACCACACATCATCGACCCTGATGGTGTGTGGTGACATGAACGAAGGGGTGGGATGATGGGGCTCAGCCGAGCTCGTCGGGCATCTCCGCCTTGCGGCGAGCGATGAAGTCGCGCAGCTCGGCATCGAGTGCGTCGTCGAGCGCCGGTGGCTCGTAGTCGGCCAGGCTCTTCTTGTACAGCTTGTTCGCGCGATGCTCGGCGTCGGTGGAGCCTTCCTCCAGCCACTGCTCGTAGCTGTTGTTGTCCGCAGTGTTGCTGCGATAGAAGGCGGTCTCGAAGTTGGCCAGGGTGTGTGCGGTGCCGAGGTAGTGCATGCCCGGCTCGTTGCCAATGATGGCGTCGACCGCCTGCCCGTTCGGGCTCATGTCGACGCCCTTGACGAACGTGTGCCACGCACCGAGCTGATCGACGTCGAGCATGAACTTCTCGTAGCCGAACGTCAGCCCACCTTCGAGCCAACCTGCGGCGTGCAGCACGAAGTTGACGCCGCCGAGGATCGTCGGCTGCATCGTGTTCGCCGACTCGTATGCCGCCTGCGCGTCGGCAACCTTCGAGGCGCACAGACCGCCGCCCGAGCGGAACGGCACGCCCATCCGTCGGGCGAGGTGCGACATCACGTACAGCACGAGCGCCGGTTCCGGTGTGCCGAACGTGGGCGCACCGGTCTGCATCGACATCGACGACGCAAACGAACCGAGGATCACCGGGGCGCCGGGGCGGACCAGTTGCGCGAACGTCATGCCGACCATCGCCTCGGCCAGGCTCTGCGCGCACACCCCGGCAACCGTCACCGGCGCCATCGCCCCGGCGAGGATGAATGGGGTGAAGATGCAGGCCTGGTTGTTCGCGGCGTAGACGTCGGCGGCGCCGAGCATCGTCTCGTCCCACACCAGCGGCGACGACGCGTTGATCAGGCTGGTCATCACGGTGCGGTCCTGCAGGTCGCCACTGAAACCGATCCGGGCCAGGTCGACGCTGTCCTGGGCGCGGCTCTTCGCGGTCACCGAACCCATGAACGGCTTGTCGCTGTACTTGAGGTGCGTGTACACCATGTCGAGGTGGCGCTTGTTGACGGGAATGTCGACGGGCTCGCAGACGGTGCCGCCGCTGTGATGGATGTACGGCGATGAGTACGCGAGCTTGACGATGTTCTCGAAGTCGGCCAGCGTGGCGTAGCGGCGGCCGCCGTCGAGGTCACGTACGAACGGCGAGCCGTAGTTCGGGGCGAAGACGGTGTTCATGCCACCGATCTCGACGTTGCGGGCAGCGTTGCGGCCGTGCTGGGTGTACTGACGCGGCGCGCTGGCCTGGATGATGCTGCGGCACATCCCTGCCGGGAAGCGCACCCGTTCTCCCTCGGCGGTGGCGCCAGCGGCGACGAACAGCTCGACCGCTCGCTGATAGTCCCGGATCCACATCCCGCTCTGCTCGAGGATCGTGTCGGCGTTGCGCTCGATCATCGCGATCGCGTCCTCGTCGAGCACCTCGAACGGCGCCAACGTGCGGGTGATGTACGGCACCGACTCGGCCTGGGACGAGGCCCGCGCTGCCTGACGTCCCGCGCGGCCGCCCCCGCTGCGACGACCCGTCGCGGCGGGTGCATCGGGTGCGGCTGTGTCGGTGACGATGTCGCCGGCGAGGTTCGTGGTGTCGGTCATGGTTCCCCCAAGGTGTGCGGGCGCGTCACGCGCGGGCCCGGCGACGAGTGCGTGTTGGCCCGGACGATTCGCTGCGGGCCGGCAGCGTGACCACAGCGGCCAGGCGGGCGTACGGGTCGGTGAAGTGCGGGATGCCCATCGCCTGCACGAAGTGCTCCTGGAACCGCGGTTCGATCGCGGTCTCGACCTTGGTGATCGTGCGCGCCACTTCGGCGATCTCCTGGCGGTCCGCCTTCGACAGCAGCGCACGAACGGCACCCGAACCCGCCGCGTTGCCGACCGAGATCACCTTGGCCGGGTCGCAGTCCGGGATCATCCCCAGCACGAGTGCGTAGACGGGATCGATGTGGCTGCCGAACGCGCCGGCGAGCTTGACCGAGTCGACGGACTCGAGCCCGGCACGGTCCATCAACAGCCGCGCCCCGGCATAGAGCGCGCCCTTCGCGAGCTGGATCGCGCGCACGTCGTTCTGCGCGATGCGCAGCTCCGGCGTGCTGCTCTCACCGGAGATCCCGGGGCGTTCACCAGCAGCCTGCAGGACGTACGAGAACGTGCGCCCGTCGCCGACGATGCGTAGCGTTCGATCCGCGTACTCGCCCTTGATCGTGCCGTCGGTGTCGACGATGCCGGCGAGGAACAGCTCGCCGACGACCTCGATGATGCCGGACCCGCAGATGCCCGTGATGCCGACTTCGGGCAGAGACTCGGCGAAGCCGGGCTCGTTGCTCCACAGGTCCGAGCCGATGATCTTGAGCACCGGCTCGAAGGTCTCGCGGTCGATGCGCACGCGCTCGATCGCACCGGCCGTGGCGCGCTGGCCGCCCGAGATCTGCGCGCCCTCGAAGGCGGGACCGGTGGGGCTGGAGGCGGCGAGCAGACCGTCGCGGTTGCCCAGAACGAGCTCGGCGTTGGTGCCGACGTCGATCAACAGCACGATCTCGTCGCCTCGGTGCGGGCCGACGGCCAGCACGGCCCCGGCCGTGTCCGCGCCGACGTGGCCGGCGATGCACGGCAGCA
>JAOBWO010000257.1 GCA_025463415.1 Acidimicrobiales bacterium
ACGCGGATGCGCGCAGCAGCAAGGACTTCAACGAGGGCAGAACCACTGACCGCCAGTGGGCAGAACTGTTGGCCACCAACGGGCAGTTTCGTGACCGCCTATGGGCAGGATCTCATGGCCGCCGACATCCGGGGGGCGGGTCGGACCCAAAGCCTGGCACGCGCTTATCGGTGTCAGCTCAGCCAGATCGGCGTGACAGACAGAGACGAAAGTTGTCGTAGCGTGATCGTGGTGGATCGCTCGCCGGCCTCATTGACGTTGGCCCGATTCGCGGCTCGGCTCGACGGCGGCCGAGCCGGCATCTCGATGTTCTACTCCTACTTTCTGCGAATGCTCGACGACTTCTGCGTCGACGGCCTGCTCGAGTCGCCTCATCTCGAGCTGTGCTTCCTTCTGGAACGCTGGGAAGCACGGCCGGCAATGTGCGATGTCGATCTGATCGAGAAGATCCGATACCTGACCCTCGCGTAGGCCGTCAGACCGCCGTCAGCCTCAACGAATGTCCCGCGACAAAATTGGTGAAAGCGAGATGGTCAGTTCAGGGCAAGTGCAGCGAGGGTGTCTGCGTACCGCTGGCGCAGCGCCACGAGTTCACGTTCATTCTTCACGATGCGAGCGGAGAGGTTCTTGAGGAGCTCGATGCCTTTGTCGACACGGACCGTGAGCAAGTCTTGCGCTTGGGCGACCGGAACGAGTTCGAGACTGGGAGTCCCCGATGCCACCGGCGCAGTCGTACCGGCGGTCTTCTTCGGCGCCGACTTCTTTGCTGTCGCACGCTTGGTCGCGGCTGCTTCTTTCGTGGCCGTTGTCTTCGACGCCGGCGTGTCAGTGACCTTGTCGGCTGCCTTTGCGGCTCGCGGCGACTGCTGAACGGCGGCCTTCGCTGCCTGCGGTGGCTTCGCTGCAGCAGCCTTCTTGGCGACAGGCTTCGACGGCGACTTCGCCGTCGTTGGAAGATCAGCGGCGTTGGTCGGCAAAGTGAGACCAAGCCGGTGAATCGCTTTGTAGACCGTCGGGTCGGAGACTCCGAGCGTTTTCGCGATGTCGGTGACGCTGCGGGAGCCGGCGAGCATCTCGGCGATTGTCGCGTCGTGCTGAGTGTTGAGTGTGCGAGCCATAGGAGCGCTGAGCGTACCGACAACCTCGCACGACGAATAGTGAGACGTTTGTCGTGCGTCCCAATTTCTCCAAAGCGGCGGCCTATTCGGGAGCCGTCACAGTGGCGATTGATGTGCCCTGGTGTCACGGGAGTTGGGTGAGTGGAGCCGGTCATGCGGCCTTGGCGTGATGGAGCTTCTCATATTCGTTCGGGGTGAGCATCCCGATCGATGAGTGGCGGGCGTTGACGGTTGTGGAAGATCTCGAGGTAATCGAACATCGCGTTGGCCAACTCGAGCCGGGTGCGCCAGCGTTGACGATCAAGGAGCTCGGTCTGCATCCGTCCCCAGAACGATTCCATGAGGCCGTTGTCGTAGCAGTCGCCGATCGACCCCATCGATGGGACGAGCCCGGACTCGAGCGCTCGACGAGTGAACGCCCACGACGTGAACTGGACGCCATGGTCGGAATGGATGATCGTCTCGCTCGTCGGTTGCGGTTCTGGATCGCCATCGACAACGCGTTCGTAGCCAGTGCCGCGGTCTGAGCCGAGTCGATCGACCAACCAATCACACGCCGGGAGAACGTGTCGAGCACGACCGCGCAATAGACCTTGCCTTCGCGGGTCGGGTGCTCTGTGATGTCGGTGACCCACAGCCGATCTGGGTTGATCCCGGTCGAAGTTCCGCTTGACCAGATCCCCCGAGGTGGGTGTGTCCTGCATCTGCTTGCGGCGCTTGTTGCCCGGCAGCCCTTTCAGGCCGGCGCGACGCATCAACAGTTCGACCTGGTTGTGTCCGATCGTCAGGTTGCGGCCGAGGATCATCTCGGCATGCACGCGGCGTGCGCCGTATGTGCCGCGGGACTCGGTGTGGACCTGACGAATGATCTCGGACGCCCACGTGTGCCGCAACGAACGGATGGAAGGCTTGCGTGATCGCCACCCGTAGTAGCTCGACTCGGCCACTTCGAGGACGCGGCACGAGACCTGGATCGGGAAGCCTTCAGAGACCATCGTGGCGACGATCTCGAACCTTTCTTCTGGGGGCACCACCTCGTTCAGCAGCTCGTTCGCTCGACGTGTGGCGGCGAGTTCGACTTCGAGCTCACTGATCCGCTTGCGGGCTGCGACCAGCTCCACATGATCCGTACTGGTGATCCCCGGCGCCTGGCCGGTGTCGATCAGGTGCTGGCGTCGCCAGTTGTAGATCGTCTGATCGCTGATCTCGAGCTCCACCGCGAGATCAGCGACCTTGCGGCCAGCAGCCAACAGATCCAGAACTTTGCGACGGAACTCCGACGTGTAGATCCTCGGCGTGGACGACCTTTCAGGATCTCAGGACACCACCGATTCCAACACACCAACTCCAGTCACCCCAGGGCACATCATCAGCCTCCAACGAAGCCAGGGCGGTTCAATGCCGGGGACGACCCAGATCGGTTGACGTGTCATGACGTGTGCTTCGGCGCTCGAGATCGATGACGACGCCCCGCTCAAGTCCTACGGCTGATGCGCTGCATCAGGACGCTTCGGGGTCGGCGTCGACGTCGCACTCGGTCGATGACGACGACGGCTGCCGTGATCAACGCGAGGATGACGAGCGTCTGCACGAGGTCATCGACGTGCGAGAGGCTGAACCCGCCGGCGCCGCGTTGGTCGAACTGACGGCCACCACCGTCGTCAGCCACGATGCCGGCTGCGCCGCTCGCCGACCAGGCGAAGCCGACTGCGATCACCACGCCAACGGCGATCGACACGCCGAGAAGATGATGGAGGAACTTCTTCACGTCGGTGTCGCTGTGTTGCGGCGCAGGATCCGTCGACCGACGGTGAGGATCCAGCGCCAGTTGAGCGCGACGTGGAGCCCGACGAGCGCAACCGTGACGTCGGCGGAGGTGGTGTGGAGCCCGGTCCAGAACGCGCCTGCAGCTGGCCTGATCCCGAGAGCGGGCAGCGCGGACCGAGAGATCAAGACCCCAGAGGCGACGCAGAGCGTCATCACGAACAGCAGGGCGAAGTCGACGATCCAGCGGATCCGCTCGCGGCCGGCGAGCCGGCCGAACAACCGTTTCGTGGTGCGCAGCACCCACTCCCAGTGCAGCGTGATGTGCACCAAGAGCGCGATGCCGAACCCGAGGCCGATCCACTCATGGATCGAGAGTCCCGTGAACTGAAAGCTGTAGTCGAGCGCGAAGGCGACGAGCAGGACCGAGTCGAGCCAGAAGTCGAGCCGAGTCCGGCCCGGGATCCGCCGCCGTCGCGTCCGTGGCGGGCCGTCGGCGACCTGTTCGTTCGTGGCGTGGCCGGGCTCTGGTGCGGTCGCGGTCTCTGCGGTCAGTGTGTTGTTGGGTTTCATGTGGGAGCGTGTCCTTCACCGATCGATGGAATGCACAATGCTCGGGCGCCGGTCTTTGGCAGCTGTCACGTGACACGAGATCGGCGAGGTCGGCGGAGGGTTACGATCGGCGCAGCTGCGTCGGAGCAACTCTGAGACGCTCACCATCTGCCATCCGTTCGAGGCCAGCGAGCTGGCCACGAGGTCGACCGCACGCACGGTCTCGATGCGGTCGACGCCCTGGCGCGCATTGCAGCCGTCGTGGAAGATGATGATTGATCCCGGTCTGATCTTGCGCAGCGTGCTCGTGGCGATTCGTGTCGGATTTGGTTGGAACACCTCAAGAATATGACAGAACTCCCCACCGATGGTGCGCAGGCCGGCAGCACCGACCGTTTGCAGGATTCGCGGAGTGCGGAACAACCACGGCGGACGAAACAGCGCGGGGCGTATGCCGCTGGCGCGTTCGATGAGCTCTTGTGTCGTCTCAATGTCGGAAAGCATCTCTTGCCGGCCGACGAAGCTGCGACGGAACTGATGTCCAAGAGAATGATTGCCGAGCTCGTGTCCGGCGTGGGCGATCCTTCGCACGACGTCTGGTGAGCGGTCGACGTTGTGTCCGACGACGAAGAAGGTGCCGACCGCGCCGTGTGCGTCGAGGACGTCGAGGATCTTGGTGGTGAACGGTTCGCTCGGACCGTCGTCGAAGGTCAGCGCGACCAACTTCTCCTCCGTCGATGCCCGCCAGATGAACGCTCCGAAGAACTGCGTCCATGGAGCCATCAGAGCGAGATACGACGCGGACAGGGTCGCCGCAACGGCCGCTGTGAATCGGACCGGTCTCATGAGGATGTTCGGGATCGGACTGACGGTCGTCTCGGACGAATCGAACTATGCCCTTGCGCAGCGCCTTCGCCGACCAGCGGAAGGGCTCGAAGGCCGATGCCGACCAACAGCGCCACGGTGATCACGCGGCGGACATTCCGACCTCGGTCGATGTCCGCGCGGGTGCGGATCGTCGGACAACTACCGAAGAAGGTCCGATCGGTGAATCGGCTGATCGCATAGTCGAGCAGGTAGTAGGTGAAGAAGGTGATGAACAGGCTGTAGAGAAGTCCGCGCTGCAGACGACGAGACGATGTGAAGGTCGGATTGGTGTTGTCGAACTCGGCTCGACCCTCCACCCGAATCCGCCGCAACAGATCGAGTTCGTCCCCGGCCTGGGTCAGCTGGGTGTTGTAGCCCGACCACGCCGACTTCTTGAAGGCGACGTTGCACGCCGAGATGTAGAACGGCCCGTTGCAATGCCGCGCTGCTGCGGCGTTCACCCCGAAGAGAAGGCGAGGGTAGGCCCGCGCCCAGAGAGGCGCATCGACGAACGCTACCGGGCCAGCGACGAGCACCGTTGCCGGATCCGCGTTGAAGACGTCGTCGATGCGACGCAGCCAGTCGGTCGAAAAAGTCGTATCGGCGTCGGTGCTGACGATGATCTCTCCGGTAGCCGACTCGGTGCCGGTCTGTCGCGCCGAGCACACCCCGCGCACAGGCTCAACGACGACAATGGCACCGTGCTGCCGGGCCACCTCGGCGGTGAGGTCCGTGCTGCCGTTGTCGACCACGATCACCTCGAACGCTCCGGTGAAGTCCTGCTGCGCCAGGGACCTCAGACAGGCGGGCAACAGCACCGACTCGTTGTACGCGGGTACGAC
>JAOBWO010000270.1 GCA_025463415.1 Acidimicrobiales bacterium
GCTCTGCGTACAGCGCGTCGAGGATGGCCACCGACGTGTCGAGACCGACGAGGTCGAGTAGGGCGAACGGACCCATCGGGAAGTTGCAGCCGCCCTTCATCGCCGTGTCGATGTCGGCGATCGACGCGACGCCCTGATCGGCGAGGCGGACGGCGTTGTTGAGGTACGGGAACAGCAGCGCGTTGACGATGAACCCGGCCTGGTCCTTGACCTCGACGGCGTCCTTGCCGCACCGGGTTGCGAACTCGGTGGCGGCAGCAATGGTCTCGTCGCTGGCGGTGAGGGGGCGGACGATCTCGACCAGCTTCATCATCGGTGCGGGGTTGAAGAAGTGGATCCCACAGACGCGATCGGGACGCTGGGTGACCATGGCCAGCTCGACCAGCGGCAACGTGCTCGTGTTGCTCGCCAGGATCGCGTCCGGCTTGACGACCGAATCCAGCTCGGCGAAGAGCTGCTTCTTGATGCCGAGGTCCTCGACGACGCTCTCGATGACGAGGTCGCAGTCGATCAGGTCGCCGAGGTGGTCCGTGGCGCTCACCCGACCGAGGATCAGGTCGCGTTCGTCGCTGTCCAGCTTGCCCTTGTCGACCTGCTTGGCGAGGCTCTTGGCCATCGCATCGACCATCGCGTCCGCCGCTGCTCGTGAGCGGGAGCGCACGATGGCGGTGTAGCCGGCACGGGCAGCCACCTCGGCGAGGCCGCTGCCCATGATGCCCGAGCCGAGGATTCCGACGGTCGTGATCTCAGTCATGGCAGCTCACGTTACTTACCCGTGGGTAACAAGAGCAACTGCCGGTGGTGACGAGACCGGCCAGACGTGCGCTGTTCGACCTCCGTTCGCCACTCGGCCACGTGGCGTTCACGCACACCCGGTACCGTCGCGGCGTGGATTCGTCGACGACCTCCCCCCAACTCGACTCCCTGTCTGCCGCCGGGCTGGACGCCGTGCTGAACGACGGTCGGCGCTCGGTCGTTCTCGACGGTGTGCACAACTTCCGCGACCTCGGCGGCTACCCGGCGCTCGGCGGCACGACCCGGTGGGGACTCGTCTACCGGGCCGACGGTCTCGGGCGTCTCACCGAGAACGACGTCGAGGTGCTGCGAGCCCGCCGTCTGGGCGCCGTCATCGATCTCCGCACCGACACCGAGCTGGCCGAGCGCGGCACCTACCCGGTCGACCAGCACGCAGTCGCGTTCCACCACTTCTCGGTGATCGACCGCACCTGGGATCCTGACGAGAGCGCGTCCGTCGACAACGCCCACGGCTTCCTGCTGCACGCCTACCGCAACATGCTCGCCGCAGGGTCGGACAAGATCGCCCGAGCGATCGAGGTGATCGCCGACCCGGAGGTCGCGCCCGTCGTGTTCCACTGCGCCGCGGGCAAGGACCGCACCGGCCTGGTCGCCGCAATGCTCCGGGCCGTGCTGGGCGTGCCGGAGGAGTACATCGCCGCGGACTACGGCAAGACCGCCGAAGGCATGAAGACGATGCGCGCGGCCTGGGCGCAGCTGGCGGAGTCGCAGGGTGGCGAAGCGTTGGCTCGGATGGAGAGCTCGCCGGCGTACTACTTCGAATGCCCGCCCGAGGTCATGGCGGCAGTGTTGCTCGAGCTGCGCGAGACCCACGGCAGCCTCGTCGACTACGCACGCAGCATCGGCGTCACCGACGCGCAGATCGACGCACTCCGGCAGCGCTTGATCGAACCGGCCGCCTGAGCGTTCGTGCTCGGGTGCCCGTCGGGACGCGCCCTCTATGGTGGTCGCCATGACCGGAACGATTGCCCTCCTCGGTGGTGGCCCCTTCGTGGCCAACGACGATCTCGATCGCCGGCTGATCGCCGACAGCGGCGCGTCCGAGGTGGTCGTGCTGCCGACGGCGGACGCGTTCGAGCAGCCGCGACGGATGATCCAGACTGCGCAGGCGTGGGGCGAGCGGCTCGGGGTCACGGTCGACGGCAGGCTCGTGCTGCGTCGCGCAGATGCGAACGAAGCGGGTCACGCCGCCGCCGTCGCCGGTGCACGGATGGTGTACCTGGCCGGCGACTCGCCGCTGCACCTCCGTTCGGTGCTCAAGGACACGGCGTTGTTCGCCGCGCTGGCGCAGGTCGTCGCCGGCGGGGGCGCAGTCGTCGCAACCGGTGCGAGCGCAGCCTGCCTGTGCGACCCGATGACCGATCCCCGGGGTGGGGCGTTCACGCTCGGCCTCGGCTTCGTCGAGGGGCTGGCCCTGCTGACCGAGTCGGAGACGATGTCACCTGAGCGTTTGCACCGCACCCTGAAGTTGGCCAACGGGTTCGCCGTGGCCGTGCTGCCGACGGGGAGCGCGCTGTTGCGGACAGCAACGGGCTGGGAGCACGTCGGCACGCCCGACGTGCACGGCGAACTGATCGCCTGACCCCTACCCGTACAGGGCCCGAAGGGACGACGGGGCCGCTCTGTTCGTTCAGCTCTCGGCGACGGTGACCGAGTTGATCGTGACGGGGGTCGAGGGCGTGCCGGCGCCGGCCGAGCCGACCGCGTCGAGCTTGGCGACCACGTCGAGTCCGGACGTGACCTGACCGAACAGCGAGTAGCTCGGCGGCAGGGCGATGCCGTCGTCACCGGAGATCACGAAGAACTGTGAGCCGTTGGTGTCCGGGCCGGAGTTGGCCATGGCCAACGAGCCGAGCTTGTACTCGCCGGCCTTGGGCAGCTCGTCCTTGAAGCTGTAACCCGGGTTGCCGCTGCCGGTGCCCGTCGGATCGCCGCACTGGATGACGAAGCCCGGGATGATCCGGTGACACGGTGTGTTGTCGAAGTAGTGGTAGCGGGCGAGGTAGACGAAGTTGTTGACGGTGATCGGAGCCTTCGTCGCGTCGAGCTCGGCCGTGTACGCGCCGAGGCTGGTCGTCACGGTGACGCTGTACTTCTTGCTCGTGTCGATGCACATCGTCGGTGCTGCCGGGAACTGGTGGACGGCAGCCGAGCTGCCGTCTGCGGCCGGACAGGCCAGCGGCTGGCCGGGCACGCCGCTGGTGGTGCTGATGTCGGCAGAGCCATCGGTGACCACGGTCGTGGTGGTGGCGGCGCTGATCGACGGCGTGTCGTCCTTACCGAACAGGCGGATCGCCAGGAACACCGCGACGATGAGAAGCGGAATGCCGAGCCCGAACTGCAGGCCGCGCTTCTTGGTCTTGCGCTTGCGTGCCTCCCGAGCCATCTCCTCCAGCTTCAGCTGTCGGTTGGCCTTCTGACGTTCGCGTTTGTCGGTACCCACAAGGGCGACACGCTACTGGCTGCTGTGCACTGTCGTCCCAACGCCACCGGGCTTTCCAGCGGGCTGTGCAGGTGCATCGAATCCCCCCTCGACCATCGTGCCGAAATCGCGATCCACCGGACCTTCGCCGAGCATGACGTACAGCAACGCCGCACCCGCCGGTAGAGCGACCGCCGGGTCGCGAGGTCGTCGCGACGTGACGGTCCGGCGAGCGCGACGGCGCGTCGTGCTGATCGCGGTCTGCAGTTGCGTCCTCGTCGGACCCGCCCCTCGAGCCGGTGCGGTCGAACCCGAGACGAGCTCGAGCCAGGTGATCGCCGGATCTTCCCCCGGACCGGCCGTCACCCACCGCTCGCTCGTCGAAGCACCGGCGCCTGCGGAGAACCTCCCCGTCTCCGCGGGCGTCGGTGAGTTGTCACCGTTGGTCTGCTCCACCGGCGTCGGTCCTGATGGAGAGAGCGGTACCGCGGACGACACCTATGACGATGTCAGTGCGCCGGCGCCGTCGGGCGCGTCGACACAGAGCGCCTGCTGGCTCACTGCGGGTCCCCCGGTTCCTGCCGCGCCCGAGCGGCAGTCGTCACCACCGGTGCCCGGAGCCGACGGTGCCGCAGCGATGCCTGCCCTGGTTGCGCTGCGCGGCGACGTCACCCGTCCACTCGCCGCCGCCGTCGTGAAGGTCGAGCGGAGCAGCGCCGTCGTGCACGTCGGTCGTCAGCTGACGGCCTCGGTCTCGCGCGGCACCGGTGCCGTCGACGAGATGCTTCCGATCGCGCTCGGGGTTGCCGCGATGCTGATCGTGCCGCTCAGCCTGATCCTGCTCGGTCCTCCGAATCGCCGTCGTCGCCTGACTTGGCGATGAGGTAGCCGATCGCCCGCTCTGCCTTCGGGTAGCGGTGGACGATCCGCCAGAACGCATCGGAGTGGTCGCCGACCTCGAGGTGGGCGAGCTCGTGGACGATCACGTAGTCGATCACCCAGTCGGGGAACTTGGCGATGCGCGAGCTGATCCGGATCGTGCCGGTCCCCGGCGTGCAGGAACCCCAACGCGATCGCATGTCGTCGGACCACTTGATCTCACGCGGCCGGGAAAGGTCGTGGCGACGCGCCAGCGACAGGGAGCGATCGCCCAGATCGATCCGATCGGTGGACATCTTGCGGCGGAACCGGCCGGTCATCACGTCGACCCAGTGGTCCTCCTCGGCGCGGCTCATCCACGACGGCACGACGACCTTCAGCACACCGCCGACCATCTGCGCGCCGACGGTTCGTCGCCGCCGTGCCGAGCGCTCGACGATCACGCTGAAGTCGTCGTCCCGATCACCCGGCTCGTCCGCCTCGTCCGGCTCGGCGAACGTGGAGGGCTCGGCGGTGATGTTCGACTCGAACGCATCGTCGAACAGGCGGAGCTCCCCGTTCTGCTGACCGTTCATCTCGTCGCGCTCCGCGGTCAGAGCGCCATCCCGCTCGGCTCGGCGTCGACCAGGCTGACGACGTCCCCCGCGGTGACCTCATCACCCGTCACCGTGAACCAGCTCGCACCGAGGTTGGGCATCCGCCCATCGGACGCGCCGAGCAGCCGGCGGACCGCACGGATCGCGCCGCCGTGGCTGATGACCAGCACTTCTTCGCCCGGCGACGCGGTGGCGATGTCGATGAACGCTGCAATCATCCGCTGGGCCGCGTCGTCGTACGGCTCGAAGCCCTCGGGCCGTCGGTGGTCGGCCAGAAATCCCGGCCATCCCGCCTCGACCTCGTCGTGGGTCAGCCCCTGCCACGGACCGACATCTGTTTCTCGTAAACGTGCGTCAAGCAGCACCGGACCGATGCCGATGACCTCGGCGATGATCGCAGCCGTGAGAGACGCCCGCTCGAGATCGCTCGACCAGACCGCGTCGAACATGCC
>JAOBWO010000276.1 GCA_025463415.1 Acidimicrobiales bacterium
GGGTTCAAGACCAAGGCGTTCGTCCGTGCGCTCGAAGTCGTGCGGTCCACGCCGGAGGACGAGATCGTCGAGCGCGCCGAGCGCAACACCCTGAAGGAGCTCGACGGCATCGGCGACAGCTCGGCCAAGGTGGTCGTCGAAGCGCTCCGTGGCGACACGACCTACCTCGACAAGCTCGACAAGCAGACCCAGGTGCGGATCACTCCGGCCGGCCAGCGCTACCGCGACGCGCTGCGCGGAGACTTGCACCTCCACTCCCGCTGGAGCGATGGCGGCGCGACGATCGAGGCGATGGCTGCGACCGCGCAGGCACTCGGCCACGAGTACATGGTGCTCACCGATCACAGCGCGCGGCTGACGATCGCCCACGGCCTCGACCGCGACCGGCTGATCCGCCAGCTCGGCGAGATCGCCGCGATCTCGCCGAGCTGGCGGATCAGGCGTTCACGGTCGAGCCCATGGGCGATCGTCAGCCGCGCGCTGTGATCGGTGAGCACCATGTACTCGTGGCCGAGCGCCTGCGCAGTCGCGGCCATCGCCTCGATCGTCGCGCCGCCGTCGCTCCAGCGGGAGTGGAGGTGCAGGTCGCCGCGGAGAGCGTCGCGGTAGCGCTGGCCGGCCGGGGTGATGCGCACCTGGGTCTGCTTGTCGAGCTTGTCGAGGTAGGTCGTGTCGCCACGAAGCGCTTCGACGACCACCCTGGCCGAGCTGTCACCGATGCCCTCCAGCTCCTTCAGCGTGTTGTGCTCGGCGCGCTCGGCGATCTCGTCCGCCGGCGTGGACCGCACGACATCCAGCGCACGGGCAAACGCCTTCGTCTTGAACCCGGTCTCGTGGGCCCGGTCCAGGCAGTGAACGACGCGCTCGAGGGCTTCAACGGGAGTCACCCCACCGATCGTAATCGCCGTCGCACCACGCCCATCAGACCGATTCCCGCGACGATCAGCGACGTGCCGATGTATGCCGGCGAGCTCGAGGACCCCG
This sequence comes from Acidimicrobiales bacterium, assembly GCA_025463415.1. Taxonomy (GTDB): domain Bacteria; phylum Actinomycetota; class Acidimicrobiia; order Acidimicrobiales; family Ilumatobacteraceae; genus WLMZ01. The sequence goes on from JAOBWO010000276.1 coordinate 985, forward strand.
TGTGCGGCAGCGCCTGGACGACGGTTGTGTCTGGTTGCGTGTCGGGTTGCGTGGTCGGTGACGTCGAATCCGGTGTGAGCTGCTGGACGACGGCTGGGATCGTGGTGGTCTCCGCTGGGACGGTCGTGTCAGGAATCGTGGTCGACTCCGCGATGGTGGTCGGGAGCTCGGTGTCCGGCGGCACGAACGCCGGTGCCGTGGTGGTCGTCGGCATCTCGACGGTCGTCGTCGGGAGCTCCGTCGTGTCGTCGTCGCCTCGACGGTGGTCGTCGTCGCGACCTCCGTCGTGGTCGTCTCCGGCACGGTCGTGGTCTCCTCGGTGCTCGGGGGCATGTCCGTCGTCGGCGGTGCCTCCGTCGTTGGCACCTCGGTGGTGGGCGGCGCTTCGGTCGTCGTCGTCGGCAGGTCGTCGAGGGTCACCCCCGCCTGACCCTGAACCGCGGCGGGCGTGCCGGTGGTGATGAGCGTCTGCGGAAGGTGGCCGACCGGGTCGGCCGCGGCCGCTCGGTAGACCTGCGCCGAGCCGGGAGCCGACGTCGACGCGACCACGGTTGCGGACTGCGCCGGACCGACGATCTCGAACGCGACCGAGCCGGTGTCGTCGGTGACGAGATCTGCTGTCTGGGACTCGTCGTCGAATGCCGCGCCCTGCACCTCGACCCGCACCGCCGTCGCCGGCACCGGTACGCCGCCGGCCAGCACCCGAGCCGATCCGCTCCCGTTCGACGCGAGGACGACATCGATCGAGAACGGACCGGCAAGGCGGGAGGCTTCGGCGTCGAGGGCGATCGCCAGGCCTTCCACGTCCTGACGGCCCGACGCCTCACTGATCCCCTGCAGCGACGGCACCAGAGGAGCCGACGCATTCGACGCTCGGTTCGAGCCGGCGGCGTCCTGTGCGTAGTAGTGGAACACCGCCCAGAGCGCCGTGGCACGCGTGTTGTCGGACGTTCGTCCGTAGCGCCACATCAGGTAGGCGCTCTTCGCCCCGCGTGGATCGTTCGGCAACGACTGCGTGATCGGCGCCGAGTGGCGGTCGATCGTGGGGTGGGTGCCGCGGTTGAACGTGCACCAGCCGAGGCGAAAATTCCCGGACTCGTCGACCAGCAACCACTGCCCCGCCCAGATCGGATACGGGGACCGGCCGACCCCACCGGTGTGGTAGTCGATCGCCGTGCCGGCGCAACGGTAGTCGTCGACGTAGTCGGTGCCGCCGGGCACGAAGGTGGTGTGCGGCACACACCCGGCCGGCGGAGCGGGCGCGGCGAGCGCCACCTGCATCCGCCAGCAGAACACGAGCATCACGAGCAGGGCGGCGGCGAGCAGCATCGGCGGCGGGACGGGACGGATCGGTCGTTTCACACTGCACTGAGTGCTCCGAGCACGGAGAAATGGAAAACAAACGACGTAGCCTCCGGAGCGTTATGGAACGCTTCGGCCTGGTCGGTCTCCCCAACGCGGGCAAGAGCTCGCTGTACAACGCTCTCACGGGGGGCGGTGCGCTGGCGGCTCCGTATCCGTTCGCCACCAAGGATCCGAACATCGGTGTGGCCAAGGTGCCCGACACGCGCGTCGACCAGCTCGGCGTGATGAGCAAGAGCAAGCAGCTCGTCCACGCGGCCGTGCAGGTCGTCGACATCGGCGGTCTGGTCGAGGGAGCGTCGAAGGGCGAGGGCCTCGGCAACAAGTTCCTCGCCAACATCCGCGAGGTCGAGGCGACGGTGTTCGTGCTGCGTGCGTTCGAGGACGACGACGTGATGGGCCCCGACGACCCGTTGGAGCACCTGCGGGTCGTCGAGATCGAGCTCGCCCTGGCCGACCTGGAGACCGTCGAGAAGCGGCTGCGCACCACACAGCGTCAGGCCAAGCTGGACAAGGCGCTCGGCGCCGAGATCGAGGCGCTCGAGGCTGCGTACGCATCACTCAGCGATGGCCGCCCGCTGTACCGCGCCGCGCTCAAGCCCGATCACGTCGAGGCACTCAAGCCGCACTTCCTGCTCACCAACCGTCCGGTGCTGGCCGTCGTCAACGTCGGTGAGGACGAGCTCGACAAGATCCCCGAGGTCGAGGAGCGGGTCCGCGCGGAGATGAACGACGCCGGCGCCAACGTCGAGGTGATCGGCATGTGCGTGCAGCTGGAGGCAGAGGCCGCCACCATCACCGACCCCGACGAGCGGGCCGAGATGCTCGAGGGCTTCGGCCTCGGCGAGGGCGCGCTTTTCCGGATGGTGCGCAGCGCCTACCACCTGCTCGGCTTGCGGACGTTCCTCACGACGGGCGTGCAGGAGTCCCGGGCGTGGACCTTCCATGCCGGCGACAAGGCCCCCGAATGCGCCGGCAAGATCCACACCGACATCCAGCGCGGGTTCATCCGTGCCGAGGTCATCCACTGGGATGAGCTGCTCGCCCTGGGATCGTGGAGCAAGGCCAAAGAGGTCGGCAAGCTCCGCGTCGAAGGCAAGGAATACGAGTTCGTCGACGGCGACGTCACGGAGTTCCGCTTCAACGTGTAGTTGATCGCCAGAGACTCTGCTCGGAAGGCTGAGATCAGGTTTCGAGTCGAGCCTCAGCCGCTGAGACGAGCTGACGAGCCCATCGGACACAGCTCGTAGCGTCCGCCGCGCTGACGTCGACGCTTTCGTAGCCCGCCTGCGTCTTGCGGTCGAGCGCCCGCTTGAGCGCGGTTGACAGGCTGAGGTCGACCTGGCGGAGCAGATCGACAGCCGATACGTGGTTGCCGTCGCTCGAGCGCTCGCCGAGCGCGTGGCAGGTGATCGCGTCCGCAGCCGCGATCGCTGCGTGGATCGCGCACGTCGCAACGACGTCAGGTGCGTCGAGCAGTTCCGCCGCTTCGAGGAACTGGCGCGCGTCGATGAGACGTTGGCGCGCCTGCTGCACGTCACACGGCTTGCGGCTGCCCTTGGCCCGACTCATCGGTGACGCTGCAGCAGCGAGGCAGCGTCGCCGGCCAGTGCGATCCCGTCCAACCGGATCTGCTCGACGAGCGGGTTCGTGGCGCGAAGGAGCTTGCGCCACGACGAGGGCGAGTGCTCGACGAGCTGAAGGTCGTTGCCGGTCCAGGATCGAACGTCGGCCTGGAGGCGCGAGAGACGCTCGTGCAGGTCCGCTGACTGCAGGTCATCGGCGACGATCAGAAGGTCGACGTCCGAGTCGCTGCCGGCGTCGCCCCGAGCCACGGACCCGAAGATCCAGGCACCGTGGAGGTCGGGCCACGCAGAGAGCCGCTCGCGCAGTCGCCGGATCAGCTCGCCTCGCAGACCCGCCAGAGCCAGCACCGCTGCGGCGGCGAGGTGATCCCGGTTCAGCACAACCATCGACGACCGGCCGGCGACCGTCTCGCTCACCAGTCCCGCTCGGATGAGCGCCTCGATGACCGCGCTGGCGTTGCCGGAAGCAACGCCGGCAGCTGCAGCCAGCCGGCGCCGAGTGACAGGTTGCTCGAGGCGGGCCAGCGCTTGGAGCAGCGCGCCGCGGACGGCAGGCGCGACGTCAAGAACAGGTGAACCCAGATGCATGCCAACACGCTACTCCGAGAATGATTGGAAACAAGATCATATGATCTGTTTCTAGATCACCGCGCGGTCGCCTTTCGCGGGCGTCAATCGACCGCGCTGGTTCACGCCCCATTCGGGTCGGTGCGCGAATCGATCGCGAACATCGATCGACATCGGGAAATCGGGCCGGGAGATCGATCGATCCCTGTGTCAGAATTGATCGTCGTGGACACGATCGCCGCCGACACCACTGCTCCCGTGCGCCAGGTGCCGTTGATGGCGTCGTTCCTGGCGTTCGGAGCGGGCGTGGTGTGGAGCCTCGGGTCGCTGACGGCTCGTCTGGCCGGCCACGCCGACGCGTGGCAGTACCTGATCTGGCGATCGGTCGGCGTGCTCGTGGTGATGGAGATCGTCAGCCGGGTGCGTGGCCAGGGCTGGATGGCGATCCGCGCGTTCACCCAGGGCCGGATCATGTTCATCGGCACGCTCGGCCTGCTCGTCGCGTCGCTGGCCTTCGTCTACGCGATCAAGAACACGACTGCGGCGAACGCCGCGTTCCTCGCCTCGGTCACGCCTCTCTTCGCCGTCGTGCTGTCGCGCGTGTTCCTCGGCGAGCGGCTGACCCGGGTGACGATCGGAGCGCTGCTGATGGCGCTGTGCGGGCTCACGCTCATGGTCGCCACCGACGTCGACGGCGGCAACATGGTCGGCAACCTCGCAGCGCTCGCGTCGTCGCTCGGGTTCGCCGTGTACACGGTGTGCGTGCGCTCTGAACCGCACCGCGACTGGTCGCCGATCCTGCCCGGCTACGCGTCGATGATGATCGTGCTCTGCGTGGTCGTGACCTTGATCAAGGGCAACATGCTGGTCCCGCCCGCGGTCGACACCGGCTATGCGCTGTTCCACGGCGGCGTGCTGATCGTGATCGGCACGCTGATGTTCAACGTCGGGTCGCGAACGGTGCCGGCGGTGGCGATGACGATCCTCGCCCAGAGCGAGATGGCGTTCGTCCCGTTCTGGATCTACCTCTGGTTCGGCGAGGCGCCGCAGCTCTGGGCACTCGTCGGCGGCCTGATCATCCTCACCGCAGTGATCGGAAAGGCGGTTCTCGACGCCCGCGCGCCTGCCGCCGTGGAAACTCCGGGCACTCGTCCCGGGTTCCTCGCCTAGCCTCCACTGCCGTGTACAACCGGCGGCTCGTCTTCACCTTCGGCCTGCTGACCGGACTCTTCGCCGCTGGGTACGGCGTGATGTTCACGCTTCTCGACGACTTCCGGGACCGCTACGGCATCTCCGAGAGCGCGCTCGGCGTGGTGGTCTCGGTTGGATTCTTCGCTGCGTTCGCAGCCCAGGTGTTCTTCGCTCCGCTTGCCGACCGGGGCCACGCGCGCCGGTTGGTGAACGTCGGCATGGTGTTCAACCTCGGCGGCCTGTTGATGATGGCGTTCGGCAAGACGCTCGTGGTGCTGCTGCTCGGCCGGCTCGTGATGGGCATCGGGGCCGGCATCGCGGTCCCGGCCATCCGCCGGATCGTGATCCTGGCCGACCCGGAGAACCTGGGCAGCAACATCGGCCGGCTGCTGGCCGCCGATGTCGGCGGCTTCGCGATCGGCCCGGCGATATCGGCAGTTCTCGTCGGTCCGGTCGGCATCGCCGCGCCGTTCCTGGTCATCGCTGCGGCAACGATCGCGTGCTTCCCGGTGATCGCCCGCGCGCGCGTGGACGAGACGTCGGCGGAGGACCAACCGCAGGCACGGTTCGCGTTCGACCTGTTGCGTTCGCGCACCTACCTCGGCGCGCTCCTGTTCGGCTCGGCGGTGTTCTTGATGGTCGGCACGTTCGACGCGCTCTGGACTCTCGTGCTCGACGATCTCCGCACCGCCGACTGGATCGCCAACCTCGGCATCACGCTGTTCGCTCTGCCGCTGATCTTCCTCGGCTCGATCGGCGGCCGCCTCGCCCAGCGCGTCGGTCCGTTCCGCGTCGCCACGTTCGGGTTGCTGCTCGGCGCGTGCTTCATGTTCGCCTACGGGCGCCTGCCCACGGGGCTGGCGATGTTCTGCGTGGCGATGGTGCACGCGCTCAGCGACGGCGTGTCCGTGGCCAGCTCCGGCGTCGCGGTCGGCGTGGTGGCGCCGAAGGAGCGCATGGCCGGCGCCCAGGGTTTGCTCGGCGGCGCGCAGACGCTGGTCGGCGGCATCGCCGCGCTGATCGCCGGCGAGCTCTACCAGACTCACGGTCGATCCACTGCGTACACGGTCTGCGCGGTGCTGATGGTGACGTTCGTCGGGCTCGGGATCTTCTTCGTCGGCGGCGCGTGGGGCGCTCGCCCGACGGCCGACGAGGAGACGGCGGCAGTCGTTCCCGCGCTCGCGCACGAGGCCTGACTCGGCGCAGCCGCGGCATGCTCGCACCGGTCGTAGACGGCCACCGACGATCGTGCAGACTGCTGCGATGACCAGCGATTCGATCCACGAGTTCCGAGCGGCGACACCGGCGTCGGTCATCGACGACCTTCACGCGCGGCTCGCGAACATCCGCTGGCCGGACGAGATCCCCGACACCGACTGGGCCTACGGCACCGACCTCGGCTACCTGCGCAGCCTGTGCGAGTCGTGGCAGACGTTCGACTGGAGTGCGGTCGAGGACCGCTTCAACCTGTGGCCACAGATCACCACCGAGATCGACGGGCAGCAGGTGCACGCGATCCACGCTCGCTCGCCCGAGCCTGATGCGATGCCGCTCGTGATCACCCACGGCTGGCCGGGATCGGTGGTCGAGTTCCTCGAGATCATCGATCCGCTGCGCGATCCGCGCGCCCACGGCGGCGATCTCGTCGACGCGTTCCACGTGATCGTGCCATCCATCCCGGGCTATGGCTGGAGCGGCCCGACCCACGAGCGCGGTTGGGACGTCCGCCGCGTCGCCGAAGCGTGGGCCGTGTTGATGGACCGCCTCGGCTACGACCGCTATGGCGCGCAGGGTGGCGACTGGGGCTCGATGATCTCCGCTCAGCTCGGCGTCGTCGATCCGGATCACGTCGCCGGGGTCCACATCAACATGGTGCTCGGCCTGCCGGACGACAAGCCACTGTCCGAAGCGGAGCAGGCCGACATGGCGGCATCGGGAGCGTTCCTCTCCGAGGGCAGCGCCTACCAGCAGATCCAGGGCAAGAACCCGCAGACGCTCGGCTACGGGCTCACCGACTCCCCCGTCGGACTGGCCGGATGGATCGTGGAGAAGTTCCACCACTGGACCCACCACCCCGACGGCGACCTCGAGACCGCTGTCACCCGCGACCAGATCCTGGCCAACCTGACCATGTACTGGGTGACGGGCACGATCAACTCCAGCACCCGTCTGTACTACGAGTCGCAGAAGGCCGGACGGTTCCCACCGTTCGATCGCGTCGAGGTGCCGACGGGCATCGCCTACTTCCCCGGCGAGATCGTCACGATGCCCGAGAGCTGGGCGCGCAACCTCTACAACGTCACCCATGTCAGCCGCTTCGACCGCGGTGGGCACTTCGCGGCGATGGAGGAACCAGACCTGTTGATCGACGACGTGAGGGCGTTCTTCCGCACATTGCGGTGAGCGCCGGCCGTTTCGACCATCGCCGTGCCTCGCGGTGGTCGCTCGTGGCAGGCTATGCGTCATGGCCTGGTTGATGAGCGAAGCGCGAGTGCTCGCCTCCGTCGACGTGGCCACCAACCGCGCCAGCAGGGCCAAGGGCCTCCTCGGCCGCGACACGCTCGAGGGCGCGTTCGCGATCCCGAACTGCCGCTGGGTGCACACCCTCGGCATGAAGTTCGCGATCGACGTCGCCTACGTCGGCAGTGGCGACACGGTGATCAAGATCGCGACGATCCGCCCGCACCGGCTGACCGGACCGGTACCCAAGGCACGCACCGTGATCGAGGCCCGGGCCGGGTCGTTCGAACGGTGGGGCCTCCACGTCGGCGACCCGATCGAGATCCGCACCACCGATCCCCATCCCGTCCTCTGATCGTGGGCACCCTCGTTCTGGTCGCGACACCGATCGGCAACCTCGGCGACATGTCGCCACGCGCCATCGCCGCCCTGCAGGGCGCTGCGCTGATCTGCTGCGAGGACACCCGCCGCACCGGCGGCCTGCTCTCCCACCTCGGCATCCGCGGGGTTCGGATGGCGATCACCAACGAGCACACCGAGATGGCCCGGGTCGAGGAGGTCCTCGGCCTCCTCGCCGGCGGCGCGACCGTTGCCGTCGTCACCGACGCGGGAACCCCGGGGATCAGCGATCCGGGCGAGCGGCTGGTGGCCGCGGCGATCGCCGAGGGCCACGTGGTGTCGGCCGTGCCCGGGCCTTCCGCCGATGTGATGGCCTTGGTGATCTCCGGCCTGCCGAGCGCGCGCTATGTGATGGAGGGCTTCCTGCCGAGGGTCGGGCCTGACCGCACGACCCGCCTGCACGACGCCGCGACCGAGCCGCGCACCGTGGTGCTCTACGAAGCGCCCCACCGGCTGGTGCGCACGCTCACCGATCTGCACGGGTTGTGCGGTGACGACCGGCGGGTCGTCCTGGCACGCGAGCTGACCAAGGTGCACGAGGAGGTCTGGCGCGGCACGCTGGCCGAGGCGCTCCGCCACGTCGCCGACCGCGAACCGCTCGGCGAGTACGTCATCGTCCTCGCCGGCGCGCCGCCGCGCACGGCCGCCACCGACGACGACATCCGGCTCGGCCTGACCCGGGAGCTCGCCGCCGGGGCCAGCAAGAAGACCGCCGTCGCGACGGTGTCCGACCACCTCGGCGTCGCCAAGAACCGCGTCTACGACGTCGCCCTCACGCTGTAGATCGTTCCTCCCACCGATGCAACGACGGGGGCGATGCCGCGGGAGTTGCGTCTGCGGCGGCCACTCTTCGCCGGAGGGCCTCTGATGCACCCGTCAAGCGCTCCGACGTCGACACGCCCCACCTCACGGAGGGCTACCCGTGCTCTCGGGTGCACGGCAAACCCTCCAACCGAGGGTGAGAGCGGCAGCCGCAGCAGCAACAGGCCGCAGCATGGCCCCCGTCACTGCATGGTTTCGGGCCTCGACGAGGCGAGAGGCCGACGCTCGTCAGGGGACCCACCAACCGGTGACGTCGAAGAGGATGTTGGCGGCGACGGACGAGCGGATGCAGAGCGTGCCGGCGGTGCCGGTGGTCAGCGCGTTGGCCACGACGGACCCGAGCGAGGCGTTGACCGACGACGTGCCGGGCACGGTGCCGGAACAACCGAAGGCGGTGGCGAAGCCGTCGAGCCCGGGCTGGATCATCGTCAGGTTGCCGGTCACGGCCTGCGCGCCGGGCGCGGTGATCGGCACGTCGATCGTCTGGCCCTGGCCCACCTGGCCGAGCCATCCGCCGATCGCCGAGCGGGTGTCGAGGATGCGCAGCGGCGTGGCCGCCTGGAACCGCAACGCGCCGCCGTTGGTGAACGTGCCCTCGAGATCGACGATCACATCGACCGGCACGTTGGCATGCACGCACAACGTCGCGGAGGGCCCGATCGGCACGAAGGCGGAACCGGCCACCGCCGCGCCGGCGATGAAGTTGAGGTTCGACGTGTCGGGCACCTTGCTGTCGCACGGATAGGCGACGAGGTAGCCCGGGATCGCAGCGCCCACCGCAGTCAGGTTGACGACGGCTCCGGCAGCGCCGCTGGGCACCGCTACCACCAGTGGATCGGCCCGGCCGGAGACCCGGGTGTCGGCGAGGCGCGTCGGGGACAGCGTGTTCAGGCGCAGACCGCCGCTCGGCACGAACGCGCCCTGCAGGTCGACGACCAGATCGGCCGGCGCGGAGACCACGAAGCACAGCGTGTTGCCGGCCCCGAGCGCCACCACCGCCTGGTTCGGCTGCACCTGTCCGGCGACGAAGTTGACGTTCGAGGTCGTCGGCGGATCGGTGCCGCACGGGTATGCCGTCACGAAGCCGGCGGGGCTGGGCGCCGGTGCCGCGACCGCAGTGAGGTTCACGCTGACGGCGAGCGCGCCGGCGGGAACATCGGCGGTGAGATCGAGGGTGACCCGGGTCGGGCGGGCGGGCAGCGTGCGGCTGTCGTAGACGCGATGCTGGGTGAGCGGCACGTACTCGCCGGGCGAGCCGAGCGCCGCGGGAGCCGTGGCGGCGGCACCGACTCGCGTCGACACACCGAGCTGCTTGGTGAAGTCGTCGGCCATGAGGATCGACTTCTTCACGTACTCCGCGCCCGTGGGCAGGTGGACGTGGTCGGGCGACAACTTGATGTTGCTCGAGGCCAACGCGCTCGGCCAGTCCCAGAGGTGCAGGTTCGGGTGCGTGGCGGCGATCGCGGCCAGCGCGGCGTTCCAGGCATCGGCCTGCTGTTGGGTCGGGCCGGTGATCAGCGACCACCAGATCTGGTGGTCGGTGCCGATCGTGTCGACGAGCAGCGCGATGTCGCGCTGCGCGCAGGCCTGGGTGTTGTTGCAGTTGCCGATGTCGTTCGAGCCGAGGACGATCATGAACGTCGGCGAGTCCCAGCCTTCGGCTCGGCGGTCGATCACCCAGCGAGTCATGTTCGCTCCGGGGTTCGAGCTGGCAACCGTGAGCCCCGCCTGCAGCCCGACTCCTGCGACGGCGCGCACGGGGCCCCAGCCGCGGTCGAGGAGCATGCTCGACACGGACGGCCCGTAGCCGTCGGTCTCCAGCGTCGAGCCGAGCATCACCGAGTCACCCATCACCGTGACCGCGCCGCGGGGCCCCGGGTTCGGCTTGATGTACTGGACGAAGGGTGGCTCTGCGGCGTGCACCGTGGACGCAGGGGCCAGCGAGGCACTCGCGCTGATGAGGACGCCGAGCGCGCCGAGGAGCAGGGGAAGTCGCCGTGTCACCCGATCATTGTCACAGAGCCGCGGCGTTGGGACGGAACCATGACGGGCTCAACCGCGTGGAACCAGCGCGAGCTGCCGGCTCTGCGCCACCAACGTGCCGGTGCTGTCCCACACCTCGCTGTCCTCCTGCAGGAACCCGTTCTGGATGAACTCGGTGTGGAACCGGCACGCCAGCGGGCCTGGCGCGGGAAGACCGCGCACGTGCACGGTCATCTCGACGGTGGGCACCCAGCCGATCGGCATGTCGATGTTGAACACCGGCGGCGGGAAGGCGTCGACCACGAGCATCAGCGCCAACGTGTCGATCGGGCGCTGATCGGCGAACTGGAACCACCCCTCGATGACGGCCCTTCCACTCTTCTCGCCGCGCGTGAACGCCGTGTGCTCGGGACGGAGGTGGACGCCGAGGCGGCGCATCAACTCGACGGTGTCGACCCCGACTGAGTTGTCCCGGGCGACGCACTGGTCGATCGGGGGGAGATCGGGTGGACCGCCGACGACGTCGGCGAACCCACCGGACATCGCGCCGACGTCGCCGAAGCTGCCGAGCAGGCGCAGGGCATCCCGATCGCCGGAGCGCATCGTGCCGGTCACCGTCGTCAGCTGTCGTCCGCGCTTGACGACGTCGGTGGCGATCACCACCGGTCCGGGACGCCCGGGCGCGAGGTAGTGAGCGGTGACGGTGACCGGATCGGGACGGCCCGACGCGTCACGCATCGCCGCGACGGCCACGGCGAGGAGGTAACCGCCGTTGGCGTTGCCGTTGATGTCCCAGCCGGGATGGATCTCGGCGTCGTACGTGTCGTCGCCCCGCGGAGTGATCGCGGTGGCGACGTCGAATTCGAACGTGGACGGATCGGGCATCGGCCCATCCTCGCCGGTCAAAACGCAACGGCGCGAAGAGAGGGGTCGCCCTAGCCTGTGCGTGTGACCAAGTTCTCGCTCACGACCCCCATCTACTACGTGACTGCGAAGCCCCATCTCGGGCACGCGTACACGACGATCGTGGGCGATGCCGTCGCCAGGTGGCACCGGTTGATGGGCGAGGACGTCTTCTACCTGACGGGCACCGACGAGCACGGTCTCAAGGTGCAACAGGCCGCGGAGGCTGCGGGGATGACGCCTCAGGCGTTCGTCGACACCATCGCACCGCAGTACGAAGTCGCCTGGAAGAAGCTGAACATCAGCAACGACGACTTCATCCGCACCAGCGAGCCGCGCCACTACGCGGGCGTGGCCAAGCTGCTGCAGGCCTGCTACGACGCGGGCGACATCGAGCTCGACGTCTACACCGGCCTGTACTGCGTGTCGTGTGAGGAGTACTACACCGAAGAAGAGCTGATCGGCGGCCTCTGCCCGATCCACAAGATCCCCGTGCAGTCGGTCGACGAGGAGAACTACTTCTTCCGTCTCAGCCGGTTCCAGGACCGGCTGCTCGACTGGTACGGCTCGCACCCCGACGCGATGAAGCCGGAGTTCCGCGGCAACGAGGCGATCGGGTTGATCAAGGGCGGCTTGCGCGACTTCTCGATCAGCCGCACCAGCCTCAGCTGGGGCATCCCGATCCCGTGGGACGCCAAGCACGTCGCCTACGTGTGGTTCGACGCGCTCACCAACTACATGTCGGCGGTCGGCTACGGCACCGATGACAGCCGCTTCGCCGACTGGTGGCCGGTCGACTACCACCTGATCGGCAAGGACATCGTCCGGCACCACTGCGTGTACTGGCCGGCGATGCTGATGTCTGCCGGCATCGATCTGCCCAAGGGCTGGGGCATCGGCGGTTGGCTGCTCAGCGGCGGCGAGAAGATGAGCAAGACCACCGGCAACGTGGTCAACCCGCTGGACCTCGTCGACGACATCGGCGTCGACGGCTTCCGCTACTACGTGCTGGCCGAGACCGCCTACGGGCAGGACGGCGACTTCACCTACGAAGGGCTGCTCGGCCGCTACAACAGCGACCTCGCCAACAACCTCGGCAACCTGCTCAGCCGGGTCGCCACGGTGGTCGGCAAGAAGTGCGACGGCGTCGGCCCGGCTCCCGCCGCGGACAGTCCGTTGGCCGAAGCTGCGGCGGCGGCATACGACACCACTGCGGCGGCCTGGCTGGCCCTGCAGCCGAGCCGCGCCCTGGAAGCGACGTGGTCGCTGATCCGCGCCACCAACGCCTACCTCGAGACGAACGAGCCGTGGAAGTCCGAGCCGGGCGAAGGCGTGGACCGGGTGATGGGCGACGCGCTCGAGACCTTGCGCATCGTTGCCGTGCTGGCCTCGCCTGCCGTCCCGGACACAGCGCAAGCCGTGTGGGAACGGATCGGCCTCGCCGGTCTGGTCACCGACCAGCGGCTGCCGAAGGCCGCCGCGTGGGGCGGCTATCCCGGAGGTCTCACGGTCACCAAGGGAGAACCGATGTTCCCCCGCCGCCAACTGCCTGCATGAGCCTCGCGAGATGAACCGGCCGAGATGAACTGGACCGACAACCACTGCCACCTGCACGATGCGCGGATCCCCGGTGGTCCGGCAGCTGCGGTCGAGGCTGCGCACGCGGCCGGCGTCTCGACGATGATCACCGTCGGGTGCGACGCCGAGACGTCGCTTGCTGCGATCGCCGTGGCGGAGCAGTTCGACGGCGTCTGGGCCACGGTCGGGCTGCATCCCCACGACGCGGTCAACGGGGTGGACACGATCGCCACGATGTTCGACCACCCGAAGGTGATCGCCGTCGGCGAGTGCGGGCTCGACTTCCACTACGACCACTCCCCTCGCGACGTGCAGCGCGCCGCGTTCGTCGAGCAGATCCACCTCGCCCACCAACTCCAGCTACCGCTGATCATCCACACCCGAGAGGCCTGGGCGGAGACGTTCGACATCTTGCGGGCAGAGGGTGCGCCCGCGCAGACGATCTTCCACTGCTTCACCGGGGACGCCGATGACGCGCGGCAGTGCCTCGACCTCGGTGGGTACGTCAGCTTCTCGGGGATCGTCACGTTCAAGACGGCCACCGACGTGCAGGAGGCGGCACGGATCTGCCCCCTCGATCGGCTGCTCGTCGAGACGGACAGCCCGTACCTCGCGCCGCTCCCGCATCGTGGGAAGCCGAACCAGCCCAGCCTGGTCACGGTGGTCGGCACGTTCATCGCCGGGCTCCGCGGCGACGACGTGGAGACGATTGCCACGTCCTCCACGGCTGCTGCGTGCCTTGCCTTTCCCAGATCGGCTCCGTAGCCTCGAAGCGAACGCCGGCTCAAGAACTTGGATCGTTGCCGGCCCGCCGCTCAGGAGAACGTGCTGAACCTCGACGTCACGGATCGTCGACGACTGGTCCTCGCTGCCGCCCTGACCATCGTCGCCCTGCCCGCCATCTGGCTCTTTGCCAGGAGTGAGCCATCGAACGGCACCGCCGCGCCCAACGTGGCCGCCGCTGCCGGTGTGCCGACCCCCGGGGTCGGCGCCGCTTCGACGGCCGGCACCGACGCGAACCCGTTCGGCTCTGACGGCCCGATCTTCGTCGACGGCCCGACCACGCCCCCCAAGCCGGTGCTCGTCCCGATCGTCGTGCCCGCTTCCAACCCCGGCCAGTCGGTCGTCGGCACCGCCACGTACAAGACCGGCGACGATCCCGAGACGACGACCTGCTCGGCCACGAACCCGGTGCCGTACAACGCGACGTTGGTCGTCACCAACGTCAACAACGGTCGCACGATCACGTGCGTCAACCGCACGCCACGAGTGCTCCCGCAGGGGTTGACCATCGAGCTGCCGACGCACCTGTTCGGACAGATCGCCCAACTGATCGATGCCCCCGCTCCGGTGCGCATCACTTGGACGACTGGATGACCCTGTCGCGTCGCGACATCAACGAGTTGCTCGAGGTCCACGGGCTGGCCCCACGACGTGAGTTCGGCCAGAACTTCGTCGGCGACCCGAACACGGTGCGCCGCATCGCCCGGCTCGCGTCGGTGGGGGCCGGCGATGACGTCGTCGAGATCGGCGCGGGGCTCGGGTCGCTCACGGTCGCCCTTGCCGAGACCGGTGCGCGCGTCGTTGCGATCGAGATCGACCGCGGCATCGTCCCCGTGCTGCACACCGTCGTGGCCCCGCACAGCAACGTCACGGTCATCGAAGGTGATGCCCAGGAGCTGGTCTGGGACGACATCCTCGCCGGCTCCACGGCGTGGGTGCTGGTGGCCAACCTGCCCTACAACGTCGGCACTCCGCTGGTGCTCGACCTCCTCGACACCGTTCCGCAGATCGCGCGGATGCTGGTCATGGTCCAGCGCGAGGTGGCTGAGCGGATCGTCGCTCCGGCACGGACAACGGCCTACGGCGCGTTGAGCGTGAAGGTCGCGTATTGGGCGACCGCGCGGATCGTCGGTCACGTGCCGGCAACCGTGTTCGTTCCCCAGCCGAAGGTGGAGAGCGCTCTGGTGGAGATCACGCGTCGCTCCCGACCTGCAGTCGACGACGTCGACCCGCAGGCACTGTTCGAGCTCGTCCGAACCGGGTTCCTGCATCGCCGGCAGATGCTCCGTCGGGTACTGGCCGGCATCGTCACGGCCGAGCAGTTCGCCGAGGCCGGCATCCAACCGACCGCGCGTGCCGAGGAGCTGGACGTCCACGCATGGGGCCGGCTGGCGCGGGTGGTGCACGCCACCGCCGAGGTCGAGTGATGCCGGAGCCGGCGGCGGTCGTCACCGCCCCCGCCAAGCTGACCCTGACGCTGCGGATCACGGGCGTCCGCAACGACGGCTACCACCTGATCGACGCCGAGATGGTGACGCTGGAGCTGGCCGACATGCTGCGCATCCAGCCGGGGCTCGACGGGCTCGAGGCCACCGGCCCGTACGCCGAGGGCGTGCCCCTGGACGAGTCGAACCTGGTGGCCAAGGCGCTCGCGATGGTGGGCCGTTCGGCTCGTGTCACGATCGACAAGCAGATCCCGCACGGCGGTGGTCTCGGCGGCGGTTCGGCGGATGCCGCGGCCATGCTCCGTTGGGCCGGCCACAGCGACCTGGTCGAGGCCGCGCGGCTCGGCGCCGACGTCGCCTTCTGCCTCGCCGGCGGGCGAGCACGAGTGACGGGCATCGGCGAGATCGTCGAACCGCTGCTGCCGGCCGCTGCGCCGTACACCCTCGTGATCCCCCCGCTGTCGTGCTCCACGCCGGCGGTGTACCGGGCATGGGACGCACTCGGAGGACCACGCGCCGACGGCCCCAACGATCTGCTGCCCGCCGCGCTCGTGGTCGAGCCGCGTCTGGCCGCCTGGCGCGCCCGGATCCGCGAGGCGTCGCAGCAGGAGCCGATCCTGGCCGGCAGCGGCTCGACCTGGTTCCTCCCCGGTCACCATCAGACGCTGGTGAATGCCCTGCCCGACGCGACCGTCGTGCTCACCCGTTCCCTCGGCTGAGGACCCGCGCGGCAGGTGCCGCCGCTCGCCCCGTGCGCTCGTCCCGAGCGCTCGTCCTGGCGCTCGCCTGCGCCTTGAACCCCGCCGCGAAGGACGCGCCGACGTCACGCTGCCCCGCGCCCTTTGCGAATCTCCACGTGACGAAACCACCGGCACCACGCCGCGAAGGACCCCGCCGACTCACACTGCGCCGCACCCTTTGCGAATTTCCACGTGACGAAACCCCCGGCACCTCGGCGCCCTTTGCGAACCTCCACGTGACGAAATTCGGCGCACTCTGATGGGTCGCCGTCCGGGGGACGGCGAATCCATCCCGTGCGCGGCTATGACCGGTCAGTTCGCCACATCCGGTGTGGCCAACTGCCCGCGGTCGGGCCGCGATCCCCGAGTTTCGTCACGTGGAGATTCGCAAAGGGGCCGGCCGGCACGGACTGTGGGACGGAACGATCCCGTCGGGATCGATTCGTCACGCAGAACGGAAGCTCGACGCAGCGCTCCCACGGGAACCGATGCGTGCGCAGACCAGATCCCTCACACAGAACGCCACCCCGCCCCGAAAACGACGACGACCGCCCACGTGCAGTGGGCGGTCGAGGACGCTCTGCCCAGCGGGGCAGAACAGCGAATTGCAGGAGCGGCTATTTACGACGCTGGTGACGGGTACGCCGGAGCATCTTCTTGTGCTTCTTCTTCCGCATGCGCTTACGGCGCTTCTTGATCAACGAACCCATAAGCCGTAGAACCTAGCGGCCGAGCGGAACTGAGCCAACCTGCGCGGAGCCTCGTTGCCTCGACCTGGCATTGCCTTCGTGTCCGGTTGATAGCCTGCCGGGCGTCCCTTTCCGGGGTCGTTCAATGGTAGGACTCCAGGTTTTGATCCTGGTTATAGGGGTTCGAGCCCTCTCCCCGGAGCCACTCATGAGCATCAGCCCACTCAGTCCCACGTACGCAACCGCACGCGCCGCGTTCCTCGCCGCGGCCCAAGACGCCGGGGCGACGATCGAATCGACGCCCCACCCCCGCCTCGGAGTCGAGGGTGAACCGCTGGCGGTCGATGTCGCCAGCCTCGGACCGGACGACGCCGACGATGTCGTGCTGGTCGTGTCCGGCACCCACGGGGTCGAGGGCTACGCCGGCTCGGCGCTCCAGCGCCACTGGCTGGAGACCGGCAACCCGCAGCGTCCGCCGGCTGTTCGACTGATCATGGTCCACGCGCTGAACCCGTTCGGCTTCTCGTGGGTACGCCGGGTCAACGAGGACAACGTCGATCTCAACCGCAACTTCATCGACTGGACGCTGCCACCGCCGGCCAACGACGCGTACGACCGGATGGCCGAGCTGCTCGTGCCAACGGAGTGGACCGACGCCGAGCAGGCGCGCACCGTCACAGCGCTGCTGGAGATCGTCGCCGAGGTCGGCATGACGCAGATGCAGGCCGACGTCAGCGGCGGTCAGTACGGCAACCCGACGGGCGTGTTCTACGGCGGCACCGCGCCGGTGTGGTCACACACCTGGCTGCGCACGTTCGCGGCCGATCACCTGTCGGCGGCGAGTCGCGTCGGCATCATCGATCTCCACACCGGCCTCGGGCCGTGGGGGTTCGGCGAGCTGATCGGCAGCGAGTCGATCGCCAGCTCGGCGCATCAGCGCGCCGAGCGCTGGTGGGGTGACGTCACCTCGATGGTCGACGGCGGCAGCGTGTCCGCCCCGCTGGTCGGCGACTGGCAGGCGAAGGCCGCCGAGCTTGCGCCGCAGGCCGAGGTCACGCCCGTCACGATCGAATACGGCACCGTCGACTCGCTCACCGTGCTCCAGGCGCTGCGCGCCGATGCGTGGCTGCACAGCCATGCAGATCCGACGGGGGCCGAGGCGCCCGCGATCCGCGCCGCGCTGCGCGCCGCATTCGCCGACGACGACCCGGCATGGATCGAGGCCCTGTGGCCGCGCTTCGAGGACGTGCTGTCCGCCGCGTTCCGCCAGCTGACCAGCTGAAGATCGTCGACCGGCGCCGACGTCGGAAGACCTGCCTCCGATCGGCGCGAGGCGTGCGCTAGAACAGACGTATGTCGGTCTCTGCAATCGTCCTCGCCGCCGGTGTGGGCACGCGCATGCGCTCCACCCGCCCCAAGCCGCTGCACATGATCTGCGGTCGCGGGATGGTCATGCACGTCATCCACTCGCTCGAATCGGTGAAGGTCGACCGCACGGTCGTGGTCGTCGGGCACGGCGCCGAGCGCGTCACGAAGAAGGTCCAGGAGCAGGCGCCGGACTGGGCCAACGTGTCCTTCGTCGAGCAAGAGGTGCAGCGCGGCACGGGCGACGCGGTGATGGTCGGATTGACGGTGTTCCCCGGCGACGACCTCGACGACGAGTCGACGATCATCGTCCTGCCTGGCGACACCCCGCTGCTCCGCCCCGAGACGATCGACGAGCTGGTCAGCGCGCACGTCGCCAACGGCTACGCAGCGACGCTGCTGACCTCCATCGTCGACGACCCCACCGGCTACGGGCGCGTCATCCGGTCCGACGCACGCGGCGCGCACGACCGGGTCCTGCGCATCGTCGAGCAACGCGATGCGACGGCGGAAGAGCGCACCGTCAAGGAGATGAACACGAGCATCTACGCCTTCCGCCGCGATCTGCTCGGGCCGGCGCTGCGCCACCTCTCCCCCGACAACAGCCAGGGCGAGTACTACCTCACCGACGTCATCGGCGTGCTGAGTGGGATGGGCCACCGCATCGGCGCGGTCCAGGCGTCACCAGCCGAGACTGCAGGCGTCAACGATCGCTGGCAGCTGGCCCTCGCCGAGCGCGAGCTGCGTGCCCGCACCAACCGCCACTGGCTGCTCAACGGGGTCACGATGCTGGATCCGCGCCAGACGTTCATCGACGTCACCGTGCAGCTCGGACGAGACGTCACCCTGTACCCGGGCACGATCTTGCAGGGACGCACGGTCGTCGGCAACGGATGCGAGCTCGGGCCAGATGCGCGCCTCGTCGACTGCGTGATCGCCGAGGACTGCTCCATCGAGAACTCCGTCGGACGTGACGCAGAAGTCGGCTCCGGTGCCCACGTCGGCCCGTACGCGCATTTGCCCGCAGGCACCTCTGTGGCTGCCGGGGAGACGACCGGTGCGTTCTACACTGCAACCGTCGACTGATACGAGATCCCCGGGAGCAGTACATGGAGAAGGTCACCACCAAGCGGTTGTCGCTCTACACAGGGCGCACCCATCCGGCGCTTGCGCAGGAGGTGGCCGAACACCTTGGCCTGGAGCTCGGCGACGCGAACATCGTCGAGTTCGCCAACAGCGAGCTCCGTCCGCGGTTCTCCGAGAGCGTGCGCGGCACCGACGTCTTCATCATGCAGAGCCACTTCGCGCACAACGGCCGCAGCATCAACGACTCGATCATGGAGCAGCTGATCATGATCGACGCTGCGCATCGGGCCTCGGCGAAGCGGATCACAGCGGTGTGCCCGTTCTACGGCTACGCCCGCCAGGATCGCAAGGCTGAGGGCCGCGAGCCGATCACCGCGCGCCTCGTCGCCGACCTGTTCAAAGCGGCCGGTGCGAAGCGGATGGTGTCCATCGATCTGCACAGCGGCCAGATCCAGGGCTTCTTCGACGGCCCCGTCGACCACCTCACCGCACTGCCCGTGCTCGAGCGTTACGTGCGCACCCACGCCTCCAAGGGCATGGTCATCGTGTCGCCCGACGCCGGACGGGTGAAGGTCGCGGAACGCTTCGCCCAGCACCTCTCCGACATGGATGCTGACGTCGCGTTCATCAACAAGCGTCGTCCGAAGGGCACCACGAACATCGCCGAGGCCAAAGAGGTCATCGGCGAGGTCGACGGCCGCTGCTGCATCATCACCGACGACATGATCGACACCGGCGGCACCGTCGTGTCTGCAGCGGAACTGTTGCTCAAACGTGGTGCAGCGGAGGTCTGGTGCATGGCCACCCACGGCGTGCTCTCCGGCCCCGCCGTCAAGCGGTTGCGCGACTCACCCTTCAAGCGGGTCGTGCTGACCAACACCCTGCCGACCCCGGCCGCCGAGGAGCTCCCCCAGCTCGAGGTCCTCTCGATCGCCCCGATCATCGCGGAGGCCCTGAGCGCCGTGTTCGACGACACGAGCGTCAGCGAGATCTTCGGCGGCGAGAACCAGGCCTGATCACCGGCGACGACGACCTGGCAGTGGTTTCGCGGGGATCCGGCAGATAGCATCGGCAACCGTTCTTTGCTGACCAAGCACCACGTTTCGATTGCAGGAAAAACATCATGTCGCAGACCACCCTTGTTGCTCAGACCGGCCGCGAAACCGGCTCGCCCGCGTCCCGCCGCCTGCGCAGCGCTGATCTGATCCCCGGCGTGATCTACGGCCAGGGCATGGCCCCGGTCAGCCTCGCCGTCGGCCGCCGCGACCTGCGTCTCGCCCTCAGCGGCCCGGCCGGCTTCAACACCGTGCTGTCGCTCGAAGTCGACGGCAAGAAGTACCCCGCCGTGATCAAGGACGTGCAGCGTCACCCGGTGAAGCGCAACGTGAGCCACATCGACTTCCTCCAGATCAACATGAAGGAGCTGCTCACGGTCTCCGTGCCGCTGCACCTCGAGGGCGAAGCCAAGGCGGTCATGGCCCAGGGTGGCCTGGTCGATCCCGCGGTCGACACGATCGAGGTCGAGTGCACCCCGGACAACATGCCGAACGCCTTCACCGTCGACATCAGTGACATGCAGCCCGGCGACGTCATCCGCCTGTCCGAGCTGCCGATGCCGGCCGGCGTCACCGCGCTCGGCGATCCGGACATGGCCATCGTCACGGCCATCCACGGCATCAGCGATGCCGAGCTCGAGTCCGACGCCACGCCTGAGGCCGCCGAGGGCGAAGGCGACCAGGCTGACGCCGGCGACGCCGACGCTGCCGAGTGACCTCGCTGCACTGACAGCTCTCCTCCATGGCACTCTTCGGTCGCGGTGACCGGACCGAGCGCCGGGGCACCCCGTACGACTTCCTGATCGTCGGCCTGGGCAACCCGGGCAAGGAGTACGCGCGCACCCGCCACAACGTCGGCGAGGAGGTCGTCGCGCTGCTGGCCGAACGTGTCGGCGCGTCGTTCAAGGCGGGCAGGGACAAGGCCAAGGTCGCCGAGGTCACGTTGCGTGAGCACCGCTGCGTGCTGGCGTTCCCCCTCACCTACATGAACGAGAGCGGCCAGGCCGTCGGCGCGATGACACGTCGCTACGGCATCACTGACCCCGCCCAGATCATCGTCATCCACGACGAGCTCGATCTTCTACCGGCCCAGATCCGGGTCAAGGTCGGCGGCGGGTTAGCCGGCAACAACGGTCTGCGCAGCATCACCCAGCACCTCAAGACGCAGGACTACATCCGCGTCCGCATCGGCATCGGGAAGCCCCCCTCGAAGGAGCGTGGCGCCAACCACGTGTTGTCGAAGCTGCCCAAGGACGAACGCGAGGCCCTCGATGTGGCCATCCAACTGGCCGCCGACGCCGTCGAGGTCCTCGTCGCCGAGGGCCCCGACGCCGCGATGCGTCAGTTCAACGTTCGCTAGATCAGGTCGACGGTGTCGACGCTGCGGTGGGAAGGCTCGCGCACTTCCCGCCACCCTGGCTGATCGTCTGGCCTTCAGCGCTGAGCACGGGATCGCCATCGGCGCCGGCGGCGACGATCAGCTGGGCGTCAGCCTCGCTGAACTGCGCGTACACGGCCTCCAGGCAGGCTTGGTCGACGACGTAGCCCTTGCTCTCCAAGAACTGGGCGCCGAGCGTCTCGGCTTGCGCCTGCGTCGGGCTCAACCCGCCGTCGCCGGTGGCCGCGCCAGCGGTGCTCGCGTCGGGCGCGGCAGTGTCGGAGACCGTTGCCGCCGAGGTCGTTGAGGTGGACGTGCTGTCGCTGCTGCACGAGGCAGCAGCGAGCATCAGCCCGACGCTCATGGTGATGGTGATCAACTTCTTCATGGTGTGTGGTCTCCTGGTTGCACGCGAGAGTCAGCGCAGGGCGCGCCGGACGTGTGCGAACACAAGTAGACCCCGTTCCCCGCTGAGAAATGCTGAACCGCGTCTTGACGGAAGTTCACACCAGGTTCACATCCCAACCGTTGCCAACTGTCACCGAGTTCCGGCATCGTCGTCGGATGGCACCGAGCAGGCTGGCGGCGCCGACGCGCCGAGATCTCATGCGTCGTGGCCTCGTCGCGGCGCTGGGCTCGGCCGTGCTCCTCGACGCCCTCGCCGGTCGGCCCGTCGAGGCCGCACCGTCGCCGACACCGGCGTCACGAGCGATCAGCGGCATCTCGATGGTCGGGGACTCGCTGACCGTGGGGTCCGCGCCGTATCAGGCCACCGACTTCAACACCGTCGGCTGGTCCAACGCCGCCGTCAACGCGTTCAACAGCCGCAGCATCCACCGCAAGGAGCAGGCTGACAGCTACACCGGCCTCACAGCGGTCGACGCGATCCGCAAGCTGTACGGCGACACGAACACCTGGGTCATCGCGCTCGGCACGAACGACTGCATCGTCAACCCGGTGGCCGACTACGCGAACGTCATCATCGACATGCTCGGTCGGATCGGCGCGTCCCATCGCGTGCTGTGGGTCAACGTGCACCTGCCCACCGCGACGACGAACGCGACCGCGTGGAACAAGGCGCTGCTCAGGGTCGCCGATGCGTGGCAGGGCCAGATGGAGGTCTACGACTGGGCCTCGTTGGCTGCCGCCCATCCGGAGTGGGCCCTCACCGACCACATCCACTACCACGACGTCGGCTACCGCTACCGCGCCGCGGTCGTGGCCGAGGCATCGGTGCAGGCGTTCGGGGCACCCGACTTCTTGCACTGGTGACGCCACCCGGCCGGCGTCGCGTCAGACGATGGCGAGGGCCTCGTCGGCCACGATCCGCCCGCGGTCGAGCTCGATCCGCCGGGTGAGACGAACGTTGGCGAGCAGCGTGCGATCGTGCGTCACCAACAGCACCGTGCCACCGAACGCGTCGAGCGCGATCTCCAACTGCTCGATCGCGGCGAGGTCGAGGTGGTTGGTCGGCTCGTCGAGCACCAAGCAGTTGGTGCCCTTGGCCATCAGCAGCGCGAGGACGAGCCGGGTTCGCTCGCCGGGCGACAGCGAGGTCGTCGCCCGGCTGACCTCGCTGGCGCCGATGCCGAACTTCGCCAGCAGCGTGCGCGCGTCGGGGATCGTCATCTGCGTCGCCTGCATGAACGCCTCCAGCACGGTCCGCTGATCGGCCAGCTGCAGCCTCGTCTGCTCCAGCTCACCGACCACGACGCTCGGGCCGAGGTACGACTCCCCGCCGTCAGGCGTGACGCGGCCCAGCAGCAACCGGAGCAACGTCGACTTGCCACTGCCGTTGTGGCCGACGATCGCCACTCGCTCCCCGGCGCCGATCTCGAGATCGACGGGACCGAGCACGAAATCGCCTGCTGCCACCGTGGCCGATTGCAGCCGGGCGACGACAGCGCCGCTGCGGGGAGCCTCACCGAAGCTCAGCTTGAGCTGCCACGCCTCGCGCGGCTCTTCGACGACCTCCAGCCGTTCCATCATCTTCTCGGTGCGCGCGGCCTTGCCGGCGAGTTGCTCGGTCTGGTTGATCTTGTAGTTGCGGATGTGCTTGTCCTTCTCGGACTTGTCGTTCTTCGCCTTGCCCAGGCCCTGGGTGGCCCACTCCCGCTCTCGCTGGGCACGCCCGGCGAGGGCACCCTTCCGTTCGGCGTACTCCTCGTAGCGCTCGAGCGCGTGCTGGGCGGCGAGGTCACGTTCGGCGACGTAGGCGTCCCAACCTCCGGCGAAGACGGTGATGTCGTGCCTGAACTCGTCGATCTCGGCGACGTGGGTGACCACTCGCCGCAGGAACTCGCGGTCGTGGCTGACCACGACCAGACCTGCCTGCAGGCCCAGCACCCACGCTTCCAACCGGGCCAGGCCGCCGAGGTCCAGGTCGTTGGTCGGTTCGTCGAGCAGGAACACGTCGAACCGGGCCAGCAGCAGCGAAGCGAGGCTGCACCGCGCCGCTTCGCCACCGGACAGGGTGTCCATCGTCTGGTCGAGCAAGCGCTCGCTGAGACCGAGGTCGGCCAACACCTCGCCGACCCGTGACTCGAAGTCGGCTGCGCCGATCGCGAGCCAACGTTCGAGTGCGTCGGAGTAACGATCGTCGGCGCCGTCGGCCGACGTGGCGAGGTCGGCCGTCGCTGCATCCAGCTCGGCGGAGGCGGTCGCCACGCCGGTGCGTCGGGCGAGGAACTGCGCGACGGTCTCGTCGGCGCGCCGCTCCGGTTCCTGGGGCAGGTAACCGACGATGGCCTGGGGCGGCGCGACCGTGACGCTGCCGGCATCGGCGCGCAGCTGGCCGCCGAGGATGCGCAGCAGTGTGGACTTGCCGACGCCGTTGGGGCCGACCAGGCCGACCCGCCAACCCGGCGAGACGGACAGGTCGACCTTGTCGAGGATGACGGCCTTGCCGATCGACAGCGAGACCGAACGGGCGTGGAGGGATGCGTGTGCAGACATGGGTGAGCGAACCTTTCCGGGAGATCGTACGGATGGAGTCGCTCACAGACGCATGACCACAGGATGCCACGGCCCATCCGGGCCCGGCCACCGGGTTTCCGGCACGCCGCGGCTCGACGCTGTCAGCAGATGTCGCCGCTGCGGCGACATGTGATGACCGCGTCGGCGTCAACGGCGCGGAATGCACTCGACCGGTCGGGGGTTGGGTCTCGCATGCCGTACAACGCCGCCCCTGACGACTGGTGGAAGACCTTCGTCGACGCCCTTCCCGCGCACACTGCGAAGCTGGCCGTCGTGCGAGCCGACGGCAGCCCGCTGGTGGCACCGATCTGGACCGCACGCGACGGCGAGGACATCGTGTTCATGACCTCGGCCGACACGATCAAGGGCAAGTCGATCCTGCGCGACGGACGCGTCAGCCTGTGCTGGGACAACGAGACACCGCCCTTCGACTTCGTGACGATCAGCGGCACCACGACGACCTCGACCGATCCGGAGGAGCTGCTGCGCTGGAGCAC
>JAOBWO010000331.1 GCA_025463415.1 Acidimicrobiales bacterium
CGCAGTGCACGAACTGCCAGACCTTCGTGCTTCCTCCGCAGCCGTTCTGCTTCAACTGCCAGCACTCGGAGTTCGAGTGGACGGAGCTGGCCGGTACCGGGACGATCTACTCGTACACGATCGCTCGCCATCCCCTGAGCCCAGCGCTGGCAGAGGTCGTGCCGTACGTGTCGGCAGTGATCGAGCTCGACGGCACCCAGGGCGCCGGAGCGCGCATGCTCGCCAACGTCATCGACGTCGATCCCGAGACCGTCCGAGTCGGCGACCGGGTCACGATCTTCTTCGACAAGATCAGTGACACCTATGCGATGCCCCGGTTCCGGCCGCTCACCGACTGACGCCGGTTCGGCCCTTCAGCCGAAGACGAACTCCTCGATCAAGCGGACGAGTTCGAGCGGCCGATCGCTCTGCACGGCATGGCCGGCGCCTTCGACGATCTCCACCCGCAAACCCCTGATGCGCTCGCGCATCTGAGCCTCGTCCTCGTCGTAGACGTACTTGGACAGGCCGCCACGCACCAGCATGGTCGGGGCGGTGATCCGTGAGACGTCGTCCCAGAGAGATGTGAAGTCCGACCAGTTCTCGGTGTGCTCCGGTCGGGGACCGAACAGGTCGTAGCGCCACCGCCAGCTGCCGTCCTCTTGCCGGTAGGAGTTGTGACGCACGCCGCGACGCACTCCCGCCGCGCCTCGATGAGGGCTGAGCGCGACCGCTGCATCGGCCATCTCGTCGAAGGTCGCGTAGGTGGGTGGACCACCGATGAGGGCGACGGAGCCGCGTTCGAAGGTGGTCATCGCCCGGGTGGGATCGTTGACCTGTGGGGTGACGTCGACGATCACTGCCCTCCGGGTCAGCTCCGGACTCGTTGCTGCGAGGCGAAGGGCTGTCGCTCCGCCGAGCGACATCCCGACGACCGCCGCTGCGTTCGGCGCGAGGTGGGGGAGGGCGCGCTGCAATGCCTCGACGTTCCGCCAAGGTCCGTAGTTGCCATCGGCTCGTCGATAGGAGTGCCCATGGCCGGGCAGATCGATCGCGATCGCCGGCCGACCGAGCACGAGAGCGACGGTGTCCCACGTGTGGGCGTTCTGGCCGCCCCCATGCAGGAAGACCACCTCTGGATCGGTACTGCCCCAGCGGATGTAGGACAACCAGTTCCCCGCCATGATCTCGACGACGCCGCGAGCGACCGCCGGCGAAGCGCGGAACGGGATGTCCCATTCAGATGCGTTCTCGGCAAGCATGCCGAACTCGTCGTAATCGCTCAGCGTGTCCACAGCATTCACGGCTACTCGTTGTCCACCGGTCGAGGTCATGCAATTGAATGTACTCTTTTCGACTCGTGGGCCCACGGCCACTGCCGCACGATGAGGTCGGTACGGTGAGCGGATGCCATCGGGTGCTGCAGCAGCGTCAGCCGACGACCGACCAGCACGCGCCGGCCGCCCTCGTCGGTTCGCGGAGGACACCGAGCGTCAGCTGATCTTCGACGCCGCGCTCGTCGTGATGCGACGCAGCACCGACCAGAACGTCTCGGTCGCCGACATCCTCGCCGAGGCGGGGATCGCGACACGTTCGTTCTACCGACACTTCAGCTCACGTGACGAGCTGATCTGCGCGATGTTCCGCAACGACGCCGAGCACGCCGCAATCGTCCTACGCGACCGCATCGCGTCGGTGGCGTCGCCCGGTGAGCAGCTCGTCGCGTGGATCGACGAGATCCTCAGCTTCCGTCACGAGGGCGCGAAGGAACGACGGGTTGCCGCGTTGGGCTCGGCGGCGGTCATGCGTGTCGAGGGGTATGCGGAGGAGGCGGCACGGGCCTCGACGCTGCTGACCGAACCGCTCGTCGCTCTGCTGCAAGCAGGTCGTGACGACGGCTCGTTCCCGACCTGCGATCCGGCATCGGACGCGTCGCTCATCCGGGCGATGGTCTGGGATGCGGCTGGTCTCACGGCCGGGCGCCGGCCTGGGCTCTCACGGCAAGAGGCCCATGACCGACTGCTGTCGTTTTGCCGCCGAGCGCTCGGGGTCGCGCAGCCAACCGACAGATGACGATCAGCCGTCGGCCGCGATCCGGCGGAGCTCGACCTTGCGGACCTTGCCCGAAGGGGTGCGGGGAAGATCGGCGACGATCTCGAGGCGAGCGGGTGTCTTCTGGGCAGCGGCACCGAGGACGCTGAAGTAATTGCGGACGTCGTCGAGGGTGAGTGTTGCGTTCGGACGCAGGACGACGAAGGCGCAGACCAGCTCCCCGAACACTGCGTCGGGTGCGGCGCAGACGGCGGCTTCGCTCACCGCACCGTGCCGAGAAAGCAGATCTTCGACCTCCTTGGAGGAGATGTTCTCCCCGCCCCGGATGATCACGTCCTTCTTGCGATCGGTGATCGTCACGTGGTTGTCGGCATCGAGCCGCCCGATGTCTCCGGTCTGGAACCATGCGCCGTCGACGAACGCTGAAGCGTCGAGCGCGGAGTCGCGGTAGCCGATGAACTGCTTCGGTCCTCGCACCACGATCTCTCCGTCCGATCCGAGCGGCAGGTCGGCTCCGTCGTCGCCGACGATGCGGATCTCGACTCCTCGGACCAGTTCGCCATCGGTGAGGTGCCGCTGTTCTTCGGCGTGATCCGGGCGGCCGGCGCTGATCACCGGGTGTTCGGTCGATCCATACGTGCGCCAGGAGATGATCCCGGCCCGCGTCGCCCTCTCGAGGACGGAAGGTGGAACAGCCGCGGCACCGGTGAGGAACGCTTTCAGCGAGGAGATGTCGCGACCGGATCGCTCTGCTTCGTCGAGCAGGGTGGTGAGGTGGAAGGGCGTGCCCGAAGACGACTTCACGCCGTACTGCTCGATCAACGCGGCCGCCCGCGAAGCGCTCCACCGATCCATGATCACGGTCGTTCCACCGCGCAGCAGCGGGCCCAGGCCACCGAGCACCCCCGCGATGTGGCCTGCGGGAAACGTGCTGAGCACGGTCGGTGCCGACGCGTCCTCTGGCAGATCGCGCAGACCGCCCGCGAGGATCGTGTTGTGGGTGTGCTGCACTCCTTTCGGGTCCGCGGTTGTGCCGGATGTGTACACGAGCAATGCGACGTCGTCGGCGCCTGCTGTGCTCGGCCCACCGAACGCTTCGGCCGCTTCGAGTGACCCGAGCGGGATCGATCCCTGAGGTGCGCCATCGCCGATCGCGATCACAGCGTCGCACGGACAGTGTTCCCAGGCGAGGAGCTCCGCGACGTAGTCACGTCCACGCCAACGAGTTGGCGTCGCGATGAACCGCGCGTTGCTCTGGCGCAGAATGAACGACAGCTCGTGGGGCCCATAGATGTCGACGATGGGCAGCACGACGGCGCCGACGATCCACGCCGCTGCCGCGAGGGCCATGCTGTCGGCTGATGTGGGAGCCTGGATGCCGATCGTGTCTCCTGCTCGGAGGCCGTTCTCCGCGAGGCCGGTCGCGAGACGGGCAGCGCGGCGACGGATGTCCTCGATGTCCAGTTCGAGCGACCCCTCCGTGGACGAGAACACGACTCGTCCGCGACTACGCGTGGATCGGAGCAGGTCGCCGATCGTGGTGTTGGCGTAGAAGCCGTCCGCGTACCAACCCGGCACGAGCTCGGCGCGAGTTGCCGTTCGCTCCACGTCAGACAACGCGGCCGGAGGCAGCCCAGTACTCGTCGCGGATCTTTCGCTTGTAGAGCTTTCCCGCATCGGTGCGCGGGAGTTCCGCGCGGAAGTCGACCGAGCGCGGGCACTTGAAGTGAGCGAGCCGGCTCTTGCAGTAGTCCATCAACTCGTTGGCCAGCTCGTCGCCCGGCTCGTACCCTGGGCGGAGCTGTACGACTGCTTTGACCGACTCGCCCCACTCGTCGTCCGGCACGCCGATCACGGCGACGTCGTTCACCGCAGGATGCAGTGTCAGTGCGCCCTCGACCTCTGCCGGATACACGTTCGTGCCGCCGGTGATGATCATGTCCTTCTTGCGGTCGCTGATGAAGAGGTACCCGTCTTCGTCCAAGTAGCCGATGTCGCCAATGGTGAACGCGTTGCCGCGGTACACCTCGTTGGTCGCTTCGGCGTCGTCCAGGTATTCGAAGCGGGGAGCAGCCCGGGTCTCGATGTAGATCTGCCCGATCTCGTCGGGGCCGAGCTCGTTGCCGGCGTCGTCGATGATCGAGACGCGCACACCGCGCACCGCCCTGCCCACGGTGCCGGGCTTCTCCAGCCAGCGTTCTGGCTTGGCGATTGTTGCCGCGCCCTCGGTGCCGCCGTACGTCTCCCAGATGACGGGTCCCCACCAGTCGAGCATCTGGACCTTGACATCCTTGGGGCACGGTGCCGCCGAATGCACGACGGTCTGCAGGCTGGAGACGTCGTACTGCTGCTTCACCTCGTCCGGCAGCCGGAGGAACCGGACGAACTGAGTGGGCACCATGTACGCGGTCGTCACCTGATGCTGGTCGATCAGTGCGAGTGCTCGCTCCGGGTCGAACCGGCCCATGATCGCCAATGCCTGGCCGACGTTGAGCGCGCCCAAGTAGAAGCCCTGGCATCCACCGTGATACATGCCGGCGGACACGAGATGGACGCCTTCGAGGGGAAGGAAGCGGAATGCGTGGGCGAACAGCTTCGACTGATCGGCGAACTCGGACGGATCACCTTCTGGTAGCGCGCGCCAGATGCCCTTCGGCTTGCTGGTGGTGCCGGAGGTGTAGATCATGGTGCCGCCGATCCGCCGCTCGGCCGGCGGCTCGCTCGATGCTCCGTCGAGGAAGTCGAGGGCCGGCACGAACCCGGCAACGGGACCACCGACCGAGACGCGGACACGGGCGGCCTCACTGCTGTCCAGTTGTGTTGCCCGGTCGGCGTAGTCGACATGGATCACGATGCCCGCCGCGGCCGAGTGATCGGCGATGGTCCGCACCTCTGCCGCTGACAGGGCCGGGTTGAGCATCACGTACCGGAGACCGACCTCCTGACAGGCGAGCTGCCACACGACCATGTCGACGCCGTTGGGGAAGGCCATCGTGACGATCTCGCCGTACTCGATGCCGGCGCTGACGAGTGCGTTCGCGACCTGATGTGCGCGCCCGGCCAGCTCGGCGAACGTCAGCGTCTCGCCCGTCGGCGACTCGACGATCGCTGGCAGATCGGGATGGTCCTCGGCGATGTACCACACGCCGAGTCGTTGGTCCCAGGGTGTGGTCATTGGTCCTCCAGATGGTGCGTCATGTCCGGGCCGGCCGTCGCCAGTTCGTCGAGGAAGCTCGCCACCGCCGTCGCGAACGCCTTTGGGTTGTCGCCGTGCACGGTGTGGCCCGCGCCGGGAATCTCGACCCAAGTTCCCCCGGCGATCGTCGCGAGCTCGGCGGCACCGCTTCGATCGAGGAACCGGCTGTGCTCACCTCGAATCGCCAAGAACGGCACCGTCAGCTGCTCCAGCCCGACCCAGTTGCGGGTGAATTCGTCGGAAGGCGGCCGCCGGCTGTTCCGACCGAAGTAGCGCTGGTCGTACTTCCATGTCCAACGTCCGTCCGCCAGCCGTCGGGCGTTGTGAGTGAGGCTCACCTCGAGCTGGCGACGTTCACGACGCGGGTTGATGGTCAGCGCGTCGTCGACGAACTCGTCGAACGTGTCGTAGAACACCGGATCGGAGGGCAGTTGGGCCGGGCCAGATCGAGCACCGCGACCGTGGCGAACGGTCGATGGGCCGATGTCGACGACGACGAGGCCGGAGAGTTGCACGTCGTGGTCGATCGCGCATCGCACCGCCCCCATGCCACCGAGTGAGTGCCCGACGAGGATCGGCGCGGCATCGAGGGTCTGTAGCAGAGCGGCGATATCGGCACCGATCGCAGTGGTGGAGTAGTCGCCGGTGACCGACCACTCGCTGTCGCCGTGTCCGCGGAGATCCACAGCGATGCAGTGATAGCGGTCGCGTAGAGACAGACAGGTGAGATCCCACGTTCTCGAGGTGAGGCCGGCGCCGTGCAGAAGCACCACGACTGGCTTGCCCGCTCCGCCCCAATCCACCACGTTCAGTCGATGATCGCCGGCCAGGACGCTCCTCCGCTCCGGCAGCACGACTTCGGTGAACGCGAAGCCGGAGGCCCGCGCGGCCACTGACAGGCTGTCGATGTAGATCTGGCGATCGGGCGCACCCGTTGCTGTCGTGGTCAGCACGGCTCTCAACGGTCCTGACGCGA
This sequence comes from Acidimicrobiales bacterium, assembly GCA_025463415.1. Lineage (GTDB taxonomy): Bacteria > Actinomycetota > Acidimicrobiia > Acidimicrobiales > Ilumatobacteraceae > WLMZ01. The sequence goes on from JAOBWO010000331.1 coordinate 6,204, forward strand.
CTTCGACAGCTCTCGGTGACGAGCCATCATCTTGACAGCGCGCATCTTCAGATCGTTCGAAGGCTCGGGCAAGAGCACGGGCCCGTGCTCGCGGCTCGGGAGCAGCACCGTCGCGTTCGCCGGTGCCGTGACGACGCCGCGCTGGTTCGTGGCGCGGAAGGCGACATCGACGAAGCATCGACCGTCTTCCACCCGCTTGTCGGTGACCTCGCCGGTGATGACGTGCGCATCGCCGATGTAGTTGAACTTGCGCATCTCGTCGTGCTGGCGGAACAACCAGCCGTCGTCACCGATCCAATCGGTGAGGTAGTGCGTCAGCCAGCACTGCCGCATCACCGCGTAGTCGTACGCCATCGGGTTGCCGATCTGCTGCGACCACTCGTTTTCCCAGTGCAGGCGCTGGGCGACGTCAGGGATTCCCGCGGCGTTCTTGACGTAGAACTTGGGGATCCGCTGGCGGTTCCGATAGGCGATGCGCGATGCCGAGATGTTGTACGGCGCGAAGCCGTACCCGCCGGCATGGAACACGATGACCTCCGTGAGTGTGAGCGGGCCCTTGGCCATCTTCGGCAGCGGTTCGCCGATTTCCACGTCTTCGAACCAACGCGGCTGCGCACCCCGAGGGCCTTCCTTGGCGTAGATCTCGTCGAGCTCGGCGATCTCATCGTCGGTGTAGCTGGCGGCCTTGATGTCCATGTACTTGCCGCGTTCGCGCGACTTCTTCCGCTCTGTCGCGATGAGCAGACCGCGATTGATCGCCACGATCTCGCCACGCTGGTTCATTCGTACGCTCCGGTGAACCCGTATCACCGATCGTTCGGCGAACTCGCTGCGCTTCTGTTCGACCGATTCCAGTCCGCCGAAGCCATACAACTCGTCACCCGGATAAACCGGGCGATACCACTCCGACGACTGGCCGGACACGAACAGGTGCACGCCCGAGAACAGGCCCTTGGTGCGCTTGGCGACGTCATCGGGGATGGGATCGCCATAGGTCGGGTTCGACATCGCGATGCCGATCATCGGCGGCGCGATCTGCGAGCCCCACCGCGTGTAGCGCCCGTACTCGGAACTCGTGAAGAGCGGGTTGTCGTCCCCGTAGCCGCGCGCGAAGTGGCGGATGCCATCGGGGGACGCCTGGGTGTTGTGCTCGCGCTGACCCTGGGCGGTCTCGTGGCCGATCAACAACCGCGCTCGCTCGATGTCGTCGTCCTTGATCGCGTAGTCGAACTCGCGCTCGGTCTCCGATCCGGTCGTGGCGTCTGTCATGGTGCGTTCCCTGCTCGTCTCTGCCGACCTCGCTCAGCATGCGGGCGTCGTGCTGTATAGTGCACTCTATTGCGCATCGGGTCGCCAAGTCGAAGCAGAGATGCAGAGGATTTGCGCAGCACGTCCAGCATCGATGCATATTCGGGCCACTCAGTGTTCGATGTGGGCGTCCTGTTGCGGATCGATTGAGCAGCTCGTGAGGAGAGAACATGATGGAACTCGGGGTTGGAATCGGACTGCGGACGGATCCAGCGGGACTCGCGAAACGGGCCCGCGATCTCGAATCGGCCGGCGCCGACTACCTGTGGACGGGTGAGGCGTACAGCGCTGACGCCGTCAGCACGATGGGGTTCCTGGCGGCGGTGACCGAGCGGGTCCAGATCGGCTCGAGCATCCTCCCACTTTTCAGCCGCACCCCGACGTTGCTCGCGATGACGGCAGTCGGCATCGACAAGCTGTCGGGCGGACGCTGTGTCCTCGGCATCGGTGCTTCCGGACCACAGGTGATCGAGGGCTTCCATGGTGTGGCGTACGACGCTCCGTTGCAGCGGACCCGCGAGATCATCGACATCTGCCGCTCCGTGTGGCGCCGAGACGCGCTGACCCATCAGGGAGCGAAGTACCAGGTGCCGCTCGCCGAGGGGCAGGGCACCGGCCTCGGCAAGGCGCTCAAGATCATGGATCACCCGCTGCGTGAGCGCATCCCGATCTTCGTCGCCTCGCTCGGCCCGAAGAACGTGGAGATGACGGCGGAGCACGCCGAAGGATGGCTGCCGTTGCACTTCTGGCCTGAGCGCGCCGATCGCGTCTGGGGTGCCTCGTTGGCCGCCGGCCTAGCCCGGCGCGACCCATCGCTCGGGTCGTTGCAGATCGCAGCGGGAGGCATGCTGGCGATCGGCGACGGTCTGGAGGACCTCCGCGAGCGATCCCGCCCTGCGCTCACGATGTACTTCGGAGGCATGGGTGCTCGCGGACGCAACTTCTACAACGATCTCCTCAAGCGTTACGGGTTCGAGGCCGAGGCGGAGCTCATCCAGGACGCGTACCTCGGGGGTCGTCGCAAGGAAGCCGCTGCAGCAGTGCCGCAGGAGATCATCGACGGCACATCGCTGGTAGGGCCCGAGGGTTGGGTCCGAGAGCGCGTCCAAGCCTTCCGCGATGCAGGTGTCACGATCCTCGACGTCACACCGGTGGGCCCGAATGGCCTCGCCGACATCGAGCGGGTCCGTTCCTGGCTCACCTGATCCGGGTCACCCGGGCTCCTTGTCGGATCTGTTGGCGAACCGGTCTGCAGCGTCGCTGAACGGGCGCAGCTCGAGTCCCATCAGCTCGGGCGTGAGATCGGCCCAGCGCTTGGCCTCGTTCTTCGACATGCTCTCCTGCAGGGAGAGGAAGCCCAACGTGGCGCGGACCCCGCGGGGCGGGCGCGAGGCGATCGTGCTGGCGAGCGCAACGCTCGCCTCGTCGAGCTGCTCGTCGGGTACACAACGCGAGGCGAGTCCGATGCGAAGCGCGTCCCGGCCACTCATCTCGACGCCGGTGAGCAACATGTCCTTGGCGATGTCGAGTCCGACGAGCCGACTCAACCGGGCCGCTGAGCCCCATTGCCCGATCCCGAGACCGGTGGTCTTCAGGTGCCAGTCGGAGAAGCGTGCCGATTCTGCGGCGACTCGAAGATCGCACGCGAGTGCGAGCTCCAGTCCGCCCGTCGTGCACATCCCCGAAACCGCTGCGATGGAAGGGATCAGGAGATCGTCGATCCGATCGACGACGTCCCGTGGCAGGACCCTCGGCCGAGTCGTTCGACCGGCGCCCTTCATGTCGGCGCCTGCGCTGAACCACGGGCGACCGTCCGGTCGTGGTGCGCCAGTGAGGATCCACGCCCGCACCTTGTCGCTCCCGAGCTGAGTGATCGCGTCGTCGAGCTCCTCGAACAGTTGAGCGTTCAGCGCGTTCGCAACGGCGGGGCGATCGAGCGTGATCCGCACGACATCTTCGGCGCACCGTTCGTAGCGAATCGTCTCGTAGTTCATCGGCTCGCTCCTGTGGCACGAAAGAGTGTACGGAATTACGACGCAGCCGGAGGCGGCGCCGGCGGCCGGGACTGCCGCAGCATCCGAGCCGCGATGTCGGCGCCCGCCTTGCCCTGGTTCGATGCTTCCAGACCGAACAGGTAACGACGTCGTTCGATCTCGTCCTCGGCTTGGTTGAGGTTGTCCTTCATCAGCGCGAACAGTGACGCCGGCGTGCGCAGCATCCTGGTGGCGGCCGCCAAGGTGTAGTCGCGCAGTTCGGCGGCCGGGACCACGGAGTTGACCATGCCCCATTCGTAGGCCTGGTCAGCGCGGATCTTGTCGTTGAGGAAGTACAGCTCTCGTGTGCGTGCAGTGCCGATGATCCGGCTCCAGAAGAACGACCCGCCGTAGTCGCCCGACAGCCCGTTGCTCGAGAAGTTCGACGCGAACACCGCATCGTCGGAAGCGAATCGAAGGTCGCAGGCAGCTGCGAGGCTGCAGCCGGCGCCGACTGCGGGACCGCCGACCATCGCGATCGTGGGCTTCGGCATCATGTGCAACAACATCGCCGCATGAGTGTCGTGGCGGCTCAGATCGCCGTTCAGCGCATCGCGCGGGACCCCTGGCGATGACTCCCGGCCCGGGATCACGCCGCCATCCTTCGTGTCGCCGCCGGAGCAGAATCCACCGTGTGCCCCGTCGCCGGCCGCACCGGTGAGGATCACCACCTTGATGTCGTCGCGTACGGCGACCTCGCGGACTGCTTGGTCGAGGGCCTCGATCAGCTCACCGTTGAGCGCGTTGCGCCGACTGGGCCGGTTCAGGGTGATCACGCCGATCCGGTCGACGACATCGAGGAGGATGATGGGAGGGGTGACGCGGGATGGTCGTCCATGAGGTTCTGCGTTCTCCGAATTCGTCGCTGGCGACATTTGA
>JAOBWO010000364.1 GCA_025463415.1 Acidimicrobiales bacterium
TCGTACCCGCCCAGCTGAGCCTCGGCGCGCAGGCTGTTGCCGTAGTCGAACACCTCGGCGCCGCCGTCCTTGAAGCCCACCATCGCCTCGACGTGACGCGCCATCGACTCACGCGCGCGGCGGATGAACACCTCCGGTGACTCTCGGCGTAACTGGTTGGCGGCCTCCATCGACAGGTCGGTCGGCAGGTACGACAGTGGGTCGTGGGCACTCGTCTGGTCGGTGACGATGTCAGCGGGGAAGCCGTCGGCCAGCAGCCGGGGCACGATGTCGGCCGCGTTGCCGACGAGGCCGATCGACACGGCGCGCCGCTCGGCCTTCGCTGCGGCGCAGCGCGAGACCGCGTCGGCGTAGTCGTCGGCGAGCTCGTCGAGGTACCGCGTCTCGAGCCGGCGCCGCACGGACACCGGATCGATGTCGATGCAGAGCGCGACCCCACCGTTCATGGTGACCGCCAGCGGCTGCGCCCCGCCCATCCCGCCGAGTCCGGCCGTCAACGTGATCGTGCCGGCCAACGTGCCGCCGAAGCGCTTGCGTGCGATCGCCGCAAAGCACTCGTACGTGCCCTGGAGGATGCCCTGGGTGCCGATGTAGATCCACGACCCCGCCGTCATCTGGCCGTACATCGTCAGGCCTTGGTGCTCGAGCCGGCGGAACTCGTCCCAGTTGGCCCAATCCGGGACGAGGTTCGAGTTGGCCAACAGCACCCGCGGGGCCCACTCGTGGGTGCGCATCACGCCGACAGGCTTGCCGCTCTGGACCAGCATCGTCTCGTCATCGGCCAGCGTCGTCAGCGTGAGGCACATCACGTCGAAGGCTTCCCACGACCGTGCGGCGCGCCCCGTGCCTCCGTACACGACGAGGTCGTCCGGACGCTCCGCCACCTCCGGGTCGAGGTTGTTGCAGAGCATCCGCAGCGCTGCCTCCTGCGGCCAGCCCTTGCAGCTCAACGTGGTGCCGCGTGCGGCTCGTACTTCGCGTGCACCGATCATGTCGCGCTCCTGCCTTTCGTCGAGGTCGCCTTCGTCGAGGTTGCCCGTGTCGTGATCACGCCAGCTCGCCGACCGCTCCGATGACAGCATCCACCACGGCACCGGAGCGCACGAGCTGCTCGACGATCGCCAGCTCGGGCGACAGCCAGCGGTCGGGACCGGGACCGGCGACCTCGGCGCGGATCGCCGCGAGCGCTGCGGCAGTACCCGGCGCCGGATGCAACGGCCCGCGGAAGTCGATGGCACGCGCGGCACACGTCAGCTCCACGGCCAGGATGCGTGTGAGGTTGTCGACGGCTGCACGCAGCTTGCGCGCCGCGTTCCACCCCATGGACACGTGGTCTTCCTGCATCGCGCTGGTCGACATCGTGTCCGTGCTGGCCGGCACCGCCAGCCTCCTGTTCTCGGACACCATGGCCGCCTGGGTGTAGTGGGCGATCATCATCCCGGAGTTCACCCCTGCGTCCGTGGACAGGAACGGCGGAAGGCCGAACGAGCGGGACGTGTCGAGCATGCGATCGGTCCTGCGCTCAGCCAGCGCGCCGAGGTCGGCGACGGCGATCGCGAGGAAGTCGAGCACGTAACCGATCGGTGCGCCGTGAAAGTTGCCGCAGGACTCGACACGACCGTCGGGGAGGATCATCGGGTTGTCGATCGCAGCGACGAGCTCGCGGTCGGCGATCGTGCGGGCGTGGTCCAGCGTGTCGCGAGCCGCGCCGTGCACCTGCGGGGTGCAACGCAGTGAGTACGCGTCCTGCACCCGGCCGTCGCCGTGGCGGTGGCTGGCGACGATGGCCGAACCGGCGAGGATCCGCCGCAGGTTCGCCGCCGACGCTGCCTGACCGACCTGCGGTCGCAACGCCTGCAGGTCTGCGGCGAACGCGCGGTCCGTGCCGAGCAGCCCCTCGACCGACATCGCGGCAGCGATGTCCGCGGTCTGCAGCAAACGCCGCAGATCGTGGATCGACATGCACAACATGGCGAGCATGCCGTCGGTGCCGTTGATCAGCGCCAGGCCTTCCTTCTCGCGCAGCACCAGCGGCGTCAGGCCGGCGGCCGCGAGGGCATCGGCGCCCGAGATCAACTCGCCCGCCGCGTCGCGTGCCACGCCTTCGCCGACGAGCACCATGGCGACGTGGGACAGCGGGGCGAGATCGCCGCTGGCGCCGAGCGAGCCGTACTCGTGCACGACGGGCGTGATGCCGGCGTTGAGGAGTCCGGCAAGCGCCTCGGCCACGGCAGGCCGCACGCCCGAGTAGCCGAGGCAGAGGCTGCGCAAGCGCAGGAACATCAGCCCACGCACGACCTCGCGCTCGACCTCGGGTCCCATGCCGGCAGCGTGGGATCGCAAGAGCGCCAACTGCATCTCGGCCGCCCGCTCGGCGGGGATCACCACGCTGGCCAACGAGCCGAAACCGGTGGTGACGCCGTACACCGGCACGTCGCCGGCGACGATGCCGTCGATCACCGCGGCCGTCCGCCGCATCGCGTTCCTGGCATCCTCGGCCACCGAGACTGGAGCGTCGAAGCGTGCGACGGATACGACCTGATCGCCGCTGGCCCCATGTGACGAGAGCTGGACGGGATCGCTGTAGGCTTTCACCATGCGCAATGTAGCACTGCACAGTGAAACCGCAAGCGCGACCGTGCGTGCCCACCCTCGTTCGTCCGAGCGCGTCCTGCAGCTCCTGCTCACGGTCGGCGGTTCGCGAGCACCGCTGAGCCTCACCGAGGCGGCCACGCTCGTCGGGCTCGTGCCCAGCACTGCGCTCCGGCAGCTACGGTCGCTGGAGGCAGCGGGCCTGCTGGAACGGGACGACGATGACCAGCTCTACCGCCCCGGCCCCCAGTTGGTCGAGCTCGCTCGCACCGTGTTCGTCGGCCGCTCCTTGGCCAGCGCTGCGCAGCCGTTCCTCGAGCAGCTCGCGGTCACCACCGGCGAATCCGTGTACCTCGCCGTCGGTGAGGGTTCACGCCGCGCGGCGTACGTGGCCACGTCTCCCGGACAGCACGCGCTGCGTCACAGCGGTTGGCTGGGTCGCACGTTTCCCACCGCGACCACCGCCGTCGGCGCTGCACTTGCCGGCAGGGTCGATGGCGACGGCGCGGTCGCCCGCGAGAACACCCTCGAGACCGGGATCACCGCCGTCAGCTCGCCGGTGCGGATCAATGCCGAGATCGTCGCCGCGGTCACGCTCGTGGGTCCCACGTTCCGCCTCGAGGGTGACACCTTGGCGAGCGCGCGTCGCGCTGTTGTCGACTGCGCAGCGCAGCTCTCGGACTCACTGGGAACCACCTCTCTCGACGAACGACCAGCGCGCTGACCCACCTACGGGTGTTCGCCGCGATGGCTACACGGCTCCCTGCGCTGCAGGGGTCGCGCCGGTGCTGCTCACCACGCAGGAGTGGATCTGCTTGGTCAGCTCGTGGATCGACTTGACGATCTCATCGGCTTCGAGGTTCGTCGCGTAGTCGTGGTTGGCGAGATCGCTGGAGATCTGGTCCTCGCGCTTGGCCGCGATGAGCAGGATCGCTCCCTGCATCGCGGCGAGGCACGACAGGATCAGGTTGAGCAGGATGAAGGGGTACTTGTCGAACCCCACGCTGCGGTTCCCGATCATCCATCCGGTCAGGAACACCAGCGCAGCGATCACGAACCCCCATGAGCCCATCCCGTTGCGCAGCGCATCCGCGGCACGCTCGCCCCGGGTCAGCTCTCCGCGAGGGCGCAGCGCGGGATGGTGCGCGGCCCGTCGCCCGTGCGGCGTCGTGGACGACGCGGGTGGTGTGCTGACGGCGGTCGATGGATCGTGTGGGTGGGTCGCGTCGGTCATGCTGCGACGCTACGCGGCTCACCCGTCACTACGTCGGCAGGTGAACCTCGATCAGCGCGTCGACGGCGAGGACGCCGACATCGAGACTGCACCCGGCCGTTCCACGGTGCCGTCCGGGCGACGTGCGAACCGGTCGGGCTCGCTGCCGTGGACCGGCCCATCCGCAGGCCAGGGCCATCCACCGAAGCCGGTGCGCCGGTAGTCCTCGAACGCCCGCTCGACACCGGCGCGGTCGTTCATCACGAAGGGCCCGTACTGCGCGACCGGCTCACCGATCGGGCGGCCCTGCAGGATCAGGCACTCCGCGCCACGCACGCTCGACAGCTCGACCTCGTCGGACGAGCGCAGCACGGCGCCGGTCGATGGCTCGAGATCGACTCCGCCGACGGTCAGCGATGTTCCGGCGAAGAAGTAGAGCGTGCGCACGGTGTCCGGATGCCGCGCGGCCGGCAGCGTCCACACCGAGCCGGGTTCCATCCGCGCGTGCCAGATCGCGAGGTCGCTGTCGGCCCGCGACGCCCACGAGCTCGGCGGAGGCGCGAGCGGCTCTGCCTCCGCCAGCCGACCCGCGATCACCGTCACCTCGGCGCGGGCGCCGTCTCGATCGACCACGTGGCGCGGGATGGACTCGTCCCAGAACATCTCGAAGTGCGGCTCGGCCATCTTGTCGGAGCCGGCGAGGTTGACCCAGATCTGGAACAGCTCGGCCGGGTTCGGTGCGCCGGCGTCCAGCAGCGGGAACATCTCTGCGTGCACGATGCCACTGCCGGCGGTCAGCCATTGCACGTCACCCCGCCCGTAGCGAGCTGCCGCACCGAGCGAGTCGGCGTGGTCGATCAGACCACGCCGCACGTACGTGACGGTCTCGAACCCGCGGTGAGGATGTTGTGGAAAGCCGGGAACGGTGTCGCCGTGGTACATCCGCCATCCGTCGATGCCGGCGAAGTCGGAGCCGATCTCATGACCGTCCAGCGATGCCGCCGGTCCGAACTCGCCGTTGCCCGCTGGGTAGGCATCGTCGTGGTGCACGCAGAACAGGAACGGATCGACCGTCGGCCACTGCATGCCCAACGCGAATGTGTGCTGCACGCTGGTGCTCATGGCTTCAGCCTATTGGGGCACGGCTGAACGAGCCGCGCCTTGGTCAGGAGACCCGAGCAACAGGGCGCGGAGCGGCGACGTCCTCGGTGGCCGATGCTTCGTTTCGCGACCGCTGATCGGCGGCCGAGGACGAATCCCGGCGCGTCTTGCGCCGGGCGAGCGCATCCCCGACGGCCAGCACTGCCAGCACGGCGCCGACGAT
>JAOBWO010000425.1 GCA_025463415.1 Acidimicrobiales bacterium
CCGTCAGCCCACCGGGGCTCAGTAGTTGAACTGGGCGACCAGGGCCTGCAGGTCCGAGGACATGCGCGCCAGCTCGGTTGCAGCGCGCTGGCTGTCCGACGCGCCGGATGCGGTGCTGTTGGCGGCGTCCCGCACGTTCTGCATGTTGGCCGTGATCTCGGTCGAGCCGCGGCTCGCGTCGTTGACGCTGCGGGCCATCTCGCTCGTCGTCGCCGCCTGCTCCTCGACCGCGCTGGCGATCGTGTCCTGGTACTCCGCGATCTGGTTGATGATCATCAGGATCCCGGCGATGGCATCGACCGAGCGACCCGTGTCCAGCTGGATCGCAGTGATCTTCTGGCTGATGTCCTCGGTCGCGAGTGCAGTCTCCTTGGCCAGCTCCTTGACCTCGTTCGCCACGACGGCGAACCCCTTGCCGGCCTCGCCGGCGCGGGCGGCCTCGATGGTCGCGTTCAGTGCGAGCAGGTTGGTCTGCTGCGCGATCCCGGTGATCACCTTCACGATCTGGCCGATCTCTGCTGAGCTCTCACCCAACTTCGCGACCGTCTCGTTCGTCGACTGAGCCGCTTCGACGGCCTGACCGGTCACCTTGGCGGCGTCGCTGGCGTTCTTGGCGATCTCCTTGATCGATGCCGACATCTGCTCGGCTCCGGTCGACAGGATCTCCACGTTCCGGGACACTTCAGAGGTCGCCTGGGTCACCAGATTGACCTGGTTCGACGTCTCCGCCGAGTTCGAGCCCATCTGCTCGGAGACGACCTGGAACTCCTCGGCAGCTGCGGCCAGCGCCTCGGAGTTCGAGGCGATCGACGACACGCTGACGCGCAGGTCGCTGAGCAGCTTCCGCAACGCGACACCCATCTGGCCGACGGCATCGTCACTGGAGACGGGCACGTCGACGGTGAGGTCGCCGGCGGCGGCTCCTGCGAGTGCGACGAGCAGTTGATCGACACGGCCCTGCAGCTCGGCTGCAGCGGTCTGCTCCTTGGCCAGCACGTCGGCGGCCTCGGTGCGCTCACGCTCTTGCTGCTGACGGTCACGCTCGAGCGCCTCTGCTTCTTGCTTCTTCTCCCGCTCACGGGACTCTTCGGCCTCTTGGCCGAGGCGCACCATCTCGCCCTGGAGCACGTTCATGCGAGCCGTGGCGCGGAGCACCTTGCGCCAGACGAACGCGAACACGCCGAGCGCGATCAGCGCACCGATGATCACGATCGTCTCCGACGTGGTGCCCGAGCTGTCGGCGTCAGCCAGGACGGCCTTGCTCTTCAGATCGATGGCATCCTCGGCTGCAGCCATCTTGTCCTTCAACGAGTTGAACGTGGCCAGCCACTGCGTGTAGTCGGCCTTCCCAGCGGTGCGAACTCCCGCATCCGTCGACTCGAGGTCAGCCCACGCGAGCGACAGCTTCAGTGAAGCGTCGCCGTAGGCCGCGACCTCGGGAAGGATTCCACGGAGGTCAGCGACGATCTGCGGGTCGTCGTTGAGGTCGATCGCGCCCTGGATGTTGTCCGTGAACTGAGGGACGGACTCCTTGAGCTCGGCCTGCAACGCATCGACATCGGGCTGCCCGGTCTGCGACGTGAGCGCGGAGCCGAACACGGTCGCGCGAATGGCGTCGTGCAGCATGTCGGCCTGGAACACGAAGTCGCGCGTCGCGGCGATCTTGTTGCGCTCCTCGAGCGCGCTCGACTGGTTCGACGAACCCCACATCGCAACGCTGACGACGGCGATGATCGCGATCGCGATGATCCCGCCGAAGCGGTAGAGACGGCTCGTGGTGAGCGCGCCGGAGTCGGCGGACTCGTCGGCGCCCGGAGACTCCGGGGCGCTCCCCGACGTCTGCGCGGTCGCCGAAGTCGACCGAGGAGCGGACAGCGGACTCCGCTTGGAGCCGCCTAGTGACAGGGTATTCGCACTCATCGTGAACTCTTCCCCCCGCGCCTCGAAGCACGGAATCTGTTGGACGTACCGCCAAATGTCCGTCCGATCACGATTCGTGCACGCAGGGGCCGCGCTCACCCGTGGCGTTCACCGCTCGTCTCGGAGAGGGCCATGCGGATCGCGGCCTCGAGGCTCGTGGCAATGGTCTGGACAACCTGTTCCGAGGTCCGGCTGAGCTCGCCGAGGAAGGCGGTCACGAACGCCGAGAGCTGGACGGCAAAGACGTCGACCACCCACGATGGTGGCTCGCCGTTTCCGCCGAAGGACGTCCAGGCGCTCGCTGCGATCTCGTTCGCCCGCTCGATGCGGACTCGGAGGACTGCTCGGTAGAGGCTGGGGTTCATGTCCGCCAGGCGCGATCTCGGACCGTGCAACTCCCAGTAGAAGCTGCCCAGCTCGAGGTTGGTGCCGAGCACCGCGGCGGCGACGTCGACCAGCCATTCCTGCGGAGGTTGCCCGCTGTTGGGACTCATCGGAAGGCCGTTGTTGATGTTCCTCAACCAGTCCTCGAGCACCTCGTTCAGCAGCAGGTCGCGGCTGACGAAGTGACGGAACACGGTGCGGCGGCCAACGCCTGCGGCAGTCGCGATCTGGTCCACCGTCACATCGAGCCCGTGCTCGACGACCGCCTGCCGGGCTGCCTTGAGGATCCGGCGTCGCGCGGTGGCCCGTTGCTCCTCCTGCAGCGTCTGCGGCGTGCCGGGTTCGTCAGTCACGACCGACACGAACCTCCGCGAGCTGACCACACCCGCCGCGATCGGCCAGGGGCGGGGACTGCGCCGCTCCCGACCACGGGAGGTGGACCGTGAACGTCGTTCCCAACCCCTCCATCGACGACACCGTCACGGCGCCACCGGCCTCGGTGACGATCCTCTCGACCGTGGCGAGACCGAGCCCGCAACCGTGCGGCTTGGTGGTGTAGAACGGCTCGAACGCTTGGGCCGCCACGTCGGGGCTCATGCCGTCGCCGCTGTCGCGCACGGACAGTTCGACATGGGTGGCGCCGCCGGCCTCGGCCGTCTGGTGCGTGTCGTGCTCGTCGAGGTGCACCAGGCGGGTCTCGATCGTCACTGTCCCACCGTCCGGCATAGCGTCTCGGGCATTGAGGATGAGGTTGACGAGGACCTGATCGATCTTGCCGCGGTCGGCGTGCACCGAGGCGGGCTCCACGCTCGCGTGCACGGCGAGGTCCACTCCCCCGCCGAGGCTGCCGGCGAGGAGCCGGCTGATCTGCGCGATGTTTGCGTTCAGGTCGAGCTGCTCCGCGTTGTCGGAGCCGTCTTGACATCCCAACGTCAGCAGCTGCTGCGTCACGCCGACGGCACGCTCGGCGGCCGCACGGATCTGTTCGATGTCGTCACGCGCGGCGTCGGACGTGGTCTGCATGAGCACCAGCGCGGTGTAGTTCAAGATGACGCCCAGGAGGTTGTTGACATCGTGGGCCACGCCTCCCGCGAAGCGGCCGAAGCCCCCGAGCAGCCTCGACCGGCTGACGATCGCGTCCACGATGCCGGCACCCGGCGCCTCCGCGAGCCGAAAGGCAGTCGCCGTCCCGTCCGGAGCGTCGCAGTGCTCGTCAGTCGCGGGTCGAGCTTCGTCTTGATGATCCATCACATGGTGGCACTGTACAGTGCCACCCTGGCTTGTCAATGTGCCATTCGTCATTCCAGAGCTGGCGTCGCGGCGATGTCGGCCGCGGTGTCGGTAGCGATGTCGTCGACGAACCTTCGACGGCTCTGACACGCCGGCTGCGGGCATTCGCCTCCGCGGTCCGGACGGTTCGCGGCCATGGATGCCACACGACCCGCCGTCGCCCAAGGCGGCTCAGTCGTGCGCGATCCGGGAGGTTCCATCGCCGTCGCAATCGTCGACGATCACCGGATGTTCTCCGAGTGCCTCGCTCGATTCCTGAGGGACTGCGACGGAATCCACGTCGTCGGCACAGCGGCCTCTGGTCGCGATGCGATCGAGTTGGTCGACGAGATCCGGCCTGCAGTGCTGCTCCTCGACCACGAGATGCCCGACTGCGACGGCATCCAGGTGGCGGCCACCATCAAACGGATACACGCCGAGGTGATGATCATCATGATGTCCGATTCGGCGACGAACGATTGGATCGTCGATGCGGTCGATGCCGGCTGCTGCGGCTTCCTGACCAAGCACGAACCGGCAGAGGCCATGGCCGATGCGGTGCGCGGCGCGGCATTCGGCGGTGCGTCGATCTCGTCCTCGCTGCTTGCCGACCTCCTGCCGAACCTTGCGACGACGAGTCGCCGGTCGTCCCTCACCCCGCGCGAGCTCGTCGCGCTGGAGCACCTCGAGCGAGGTTGGACGAACCACGCCATCGCGACCGAGATGGGCATCAGCACGAACACCGTGCGCAACTTCGTGCAGTCGATCCTCGCCAAGCTCGGTGCACACTCCAAGCTGGAGGCCGTCAGCGTGGCCCGTCGCGAAGGGATCCTCGCCTGCTCCGTGTGATCGCTGAGCCATGCACGCGCCACACCATGTATGGACAGCCGCCAGTACGGGGAGGTGGTCTCCAGAGGAGAGCACTATGCCGTCCGTACGCCGCTTGATGATCGTGGCCCGTCTCCGCGAGCGGGCTCACACGTGACGCCGATCTCCACACATCGAACCGTTCTGCCGGCCGAGCTGCGCAGCGCGAGGACCGGTCGCCAGTTCGTCCAGCAACACCTCGGCGCACCGGATCCGGACGCGTTGGACATCGTCGTCCTGTTGACCAGCGAGCTCCTGACCAATGCCGTGATCCACGGTGGGCCCCACACGGCGAGGTCGACATCCTCACTGCGCCGAGCTTGGCGGGAGCCCTGAACGGCCTGATCGACCAGGGACATCTGCCGTTGGTGTTGGACCTCGGCCGGCTCTCGTTCCTGGACGCCCGCGGCGCGAGGGTCATCGGCTCGGCCGGCTCACGCGTTCGCGGTGCCGGACAGACGCTCGTCGTCCGCTCGGCCTCGACATTGACCCGCCGCGTCCTGGAGCTCACCGACGCAGCCCTGGACCTCGTGGTCGAGACCGACGTGCGGACGAGCGATCAACCGCGGGCGCTCTCCGGCACGACGGCCGCCGGGTCGCCTCACTCGACTCGCGATCGACGATCGACCTCGTCGACGCATCGCTCCAACTCGTCACCACAGTGGCCGACGCGACCATGCCCCACGCCTCCGGTGTGAGCATCACCTTGGAACGTCACGGGCAGCCGACGACGGTGGCGGCCAGCAGCGATGCGGTCGTCACCGTCGACCACCACCAGTACGACACCGGGCAGGGACCGTGCCTCGACGCCAACACGTACGAACAGTGGCTCTCCGTCGACTCACTCGCAGAGGAGACCCGGTGGCCGGCGTTCGTGCCTCGTGCCATGGACGAGGGCATCCGCAGCATCCTGTCCCTCCCGCTCAAGGGGACTCGATCACACGGGTCATTGAACCTCTACGCGACGATCGAACGAGCCTTCGGCGAACCGGAACAACAGCTCGCCACACTCTTGGCCGCAGGAGCATCACGCGTCCTCACCACCGCCGATCAGCACACGAACGACGAGTTCGCGTAGGCACTCGGGATCTCGCCCTCGACCGTTCTCGACGGCGTTCAATCAACATAATTGCTTGTTGACACTCAACATAATCTCGATCTATCATCGTCATCGACCCTCACGGACCAGCAGGTCCGAACTACCGAGAAGGAGTGTTGACATGATGATCCAGACCGATCCGTTCCGCGACCTCGACACCATCTTCAGTCGGCTGTCCGGCCGGCAGCAGCTCAGCGGGGGCGTCATGCCGATCGACGCGTTCCGGCGTGGCAGCGATGTGTGGGTGCACATCGACCTCCCCGGGGTGAAGGAGGACAGCCTCGACATCACGGTCGAGCGCAACGTGCTCACCGTCGCCGCGGAGCGGAACTGGCAGCGCCAGGAGACGGACCAGCTGTACTTCGCCGAACGCTACCGTGGCGCCTTCCGCCGCCAGATCCAACTCGGTGACGGGCTGGACCTGCAGAACCTCGAAGCCGACCTCCACGACGGCGTCCTCACGATCCGCATCCCGGTCGCCGAGCAGGCCAAGCCGCGCAAGGTCGCAGTCGGGCAGAGCCGCAGCGCAGCTCCGGACGCGATCGAGACCACCGCCGCGGCGTCGTAGTCCGCCCCTCCGTCGGCGCTCGCCGTCACCTTCACCGGTGGCAGCGAGCGTCGCTTCGCGTTCGCAGCTGATCCGTCGGTCGTCAGCTGATCAGGCGCATCGGGTCGGCGGGCACGTCGAGGCCGAGATCGATCCGGATGGCGACGCAACGCTGCGCCCACGCACCGGCGCGGGCTCGTTGGCCATTGGCCGAGAGGAGTCGTGCGGCACGAAGCGGGAGCTCGTCGTCGAAGGGGTCCAGCGAACACATCGCGTCGATCGCGTCGACGGCTCGGTCGACGTGTCCTGCGGCTTCGGCGCGGTCGGCCACCAGGCTCAGGAGTCGGATGGCCCGGCGCTCCAGCCGCTCGCGTGCCACGGTGGTCCAGTCCTCGGCACGGTCGCCGGGCAGGAGGTTGCCGACGTACAGGGCGAGCGCCTCCTCGGCGAGCTGGAGCTGGTTGGCCTCGCTCGCGGACAGCGCCAGATCGGCCCGACGTTCGAACGCATGGGCATCCACCACGACGCCCGGCACGAGTGCGACGAAGTCGTCGCTGCGGTCGATGACGGGAGCGGCTGCGCGCACGCGCGCCAGCACGTTGCGGAGCCTGCGACGCCCGACATCGGGTGGGGACGTCGGCCAGAGCTGCTCCACCAGTTCATCGACCGGCAGCGGGCGCCCTGCGACTGCGACCATCTTGACGAGTTGTGCCGTACGTCCGGCCTGGACGACGAGGCCGTCGCCATCCTGGGTGATCCGGAACCCGCCGAGCAGACCGATGGTCAAGGTCGGGGACCGTGTGCCGTCGAGGAGGCGCAACAGCGGCGGCCAGATCTCCGCCTCGTGCAGCATCGCGAGCTCCGGGTGACCGAGGGTGTCGAGCAGATCCACGACGGCTGCCGCCATGACACGCGCGCCCTCCGCGTCGCCGTGGCGCAGTCGAGCGTGGGCGACGAGCAACGTCACCCTCCATTCGTTCGCTCGGTTGAGGTACGCGTTCTCGGCGCTTCGGGCGAGCAGTCCCTCGGCCTCCTGAGGGTCGCCGAAGCGAGCCGCCAGCACGCCGGATGCGACCTCGGGGATCTCGGGCCAACCCTGTGCGGCCGCGTGAGCGGTCGCGCGGCGGAGGTACTCGTACGCGACGTCGGTTGCGCCGACCATCGCCGCGATCTCGGCCGCCTCGGCCAGGAACTGGCTGCCCGTCGGATGATCCATCCAGTCTCCCGGATGCCGCTCGGCCTCGGCCAGCCAACGCAGTGTGCCGCGCACGTCACGCGTGCGCGCGACTGCGCGCGCCTGCTCCCATGCCGCATAGCCGAGGATCCGCTCATCGGCGTACGCGCGCCCGATCGTCCGTGCGTCCGCGAGCGCGGCCATCGCTTCGTCGTCGCGCCCGAGCAGCGTCAAGATGTCCGCCAGGAAGGTGAGCTGCACCGCCCTGCGTCGACTCCGCCGCCCGAGCAGTTGCACGCCTTCGGACATCCGTTGCACCGCCTGCTCGAACTCGCCGCGGGCGAAGAACACGAAGAAGCCGAGCGTGCACAGCGCGTCGGCGCGCCAGAGCGCGTGGTTCAGCATCCGTGCCGTGCCGGCGGCCTCGGCGAGCACGTGCGACGCCTCGACCAGCGACCGCGGATCGCCCCGCCAGGCCAGCGCCTGACCCAGGGCGCGCAGGCATCGCGCGCGCGTCACCAGTTCGTCCGGAGCGGTCGACGCCATCAGTGCGCGGGCGCGCTCGACGGTCTCGTCGACCCTCGAGTCGCGCGACAGGTCGCACACGTGCTCCGCCTCGAGCTCGCGGGCCAGTCGTGCATCGCCGATCTCCGGCACGATCGCGGCCAGCCGCAGCAGCAGACGCGTCCGCAGCTCTATCCGCACGCGGCTCTCGGCAGCCCTGGCGAGCTGGAGGAGGCATCGCGGATTGGCCTCCACCGCAGCCGTCGGCGCCGCCTCGAGCATCACCGCGAGCTCGTCGACCTCGAGGAGGTCGAGTGCGGCGTACTCGACGTCGGCGATCAGCCGCGTCATGTCGACGAACCGCTCGGCATCGACGAGCAGGTCGATCGCCGTCGTCGTCTCTCCGCCCGCGAAGATGACGCCGGCCGCGATCGCGAGGTCGTCGCGCGGCAGCGGTCCCGATGTTGCGAGGAACTCGCGAACGGGATCGGCGAGCCGCCACCAGCCGCCGGTCGAGCGGATCGGCAAGCCGATCGCGAGGACCGTTGCGATCAGGTGGGGTATGCCGAGCGCGTCGCCGATCCGGTCCGAGATCACGGGAAGTTGGCCGAGTGCCGCCGTGAGACGCGAGTCGATGGGCGGACCTGCATCGAGGAGCCCGGTCACGAGCGATTCGAGCTGGAGCGGCGTGGTGAACGAGACCTGGCCGCGTTCCATCGCCGTGACCGTCAGCCCGACGGCCGAGGGCCAGCCGGCGCAACGTTGGTTGACGCTGTGGGCGAGGTCGTCGTCGACGATGTCCTGAGCCACCATCAGCTCAGCGGTCTCGGCAGCGGTGAACGCGAGGTCCTGGGGACCGAGTCGAAGCTCACTGGGCAGGTGTTCGCCGATCGATCGGCCGCACACGACGAGGAGCACCGCAGGGCTCAAGTGCTCGGCGAGGGTCCGCAGCGCCGAGAGGGCATCGGCGACGAGGACGTGCGCGTTCTCGATGATCACCGCACCGCCCGTGGGTAGGTCGCGAACGAGCGCACGGCCGATCTCATCCAGTTGGCGCAACGGGTCGTTCTCGGACACGCCTGCTTCGACGACGAGCTCGAGCTCTGCATCGCGTGCGCCGTCGCGCAATCGTGCTGCGAGTCGCGAGGGCGTGCCGTCGCCGTCTCCGAGGTACGTGCGGACCACGACCGAGCTCGACCTGGTGACCTGATCGGCCAGCGTCGTCTTGCCGAAGCCACCCGGCGCCTCGAGCACGAGCACTCGCGCAGACGCGCACAGCGCGGCCACACGAGGCCGGTGGATCAACGGTTCGAGGCGCGCCACGGCCGCTGTGGACTCACCGTCAGTCTTCAGAAACGTCCACCGATCCCCTGCCCCACGTCCTGCGACTCTATGGTCTCTCCTGCGTCGATGGAGCAGCGTGACGGGTTCAGCAATGCTGTCGCCTTCGGGCATTCAGAACGTCGATGCTCTACATCAGCCCTCGGCGGGGCGGACCGGGCAGTCGATCGTCTCCGTGGTGCCGTACCCGTAGTGGGGCTCATCGCCGGTCGCCAGGCTGAACCCGTACCAGCCGCCCGTGTTGAAGCCGTTCGGCACGGCGTAGATGTCGCCGTTGGCATCCCCGAAGTCGCGAACGGCGTACCCGGACGTGACGTCAGCGGGAAGGTTCATCGAGACATCGAACTCCTTCGTGACCGGGTCCGGCATCACGATGATGCCGTCGCCGATCTCGGCTCCCAGCCACTGTCGAGGATCACCCGTCTGCGATGTGTCGGGCTCACTGTTGAACCCGACGAAGGTGTAGCGGAACAGGAACGCTCCAACGGCACATGGCGTCGACACATCAGGATCGTCGGTCGGCACGCCAAGCGTGGCGACGCTTCCGTTCAGCTGGAGCGTCCGGCCGGTCAGGTCGATGTCGAACGTCACGGTCTGTGGATCGTCGGCCTGTCGGCGGTAGACCCGTGTCCAGCCCTGGTCCTCTCCGTGGATCAGCACCTGGTACTTCACCATCGTCGCCCCGTCCGGGATCACCACCGGCTGGTCCCACGTCCCGCCTTCGTCCGGCACGAGGTCGAACGACTGCGTCGCCAGAGGTGTGTACGGCGGATCGTGATCGAAGGCGTCCGGATCGAACGCGTACGTGGTCACGACGAGCTGGTCAGGCGGGTCCACGGTCGGGTTTGGATCGACGATCGTGCCCGTGAAGTCGTACACCTGTGGGTGGTCGAACGTGACGTTCCAGGTGTCGGTGTGGACGCCGGGCGGGGTGAGAACGATCGTGTGCGTCTGGGAACCACTGGGCAGGTTGGTGATGGTGACGTCGATGCTCTCGTAGTCCGAGATCAGTGGCGTCTCCGGGTTCCAGAAGTACGAACCGTCGGCGCCCACTGGTATCGACACGGTGCCGTGCCCGGCTTCGACGTGACCGGTCGTGTAGTAGTGCACGTCGAAGTCGAGTTGGTGCACGGTCGGGTCGACGTGCGTACCGTCGAGCGCCATGCCTCGGAGGCTGTACATCGACGTGTCGCCGCTGACGACGAAGTTGTTGACCACGTCGGGAGCAGTGTGGGTGAGGGCACCCGCGGACAGGTACACGTAGCTGGTGACGTTCGAGCCGACGCTGCGCAAGTTGACCTGGATGGCGACTGAGTCGGTGGCGGCGGGCAACAGCTGATCGACGGTGTACGACCCGTCGACCGCGCTCGGGTTGGCGAAGCCGGCGGCGGTACCGGTGGCATTGCCGTGCACGTCCAGCCCCTGGATGAAGACGTAGTTCTGCACAGCCGGCTGACCCAGAGCTCGCATGTAGCCCGACACGTGGACGCGGATGGGGTGGTCGTCGATGTTGAGCACCAAGTCGCTCGCCTGGCCGGCGACGATGTTCGTGGCAGTGCCCTGGAACGCGTCGGGGCTGCCCAAGATGTTCGCGTTCACGTCGGAGGTGGTGGTCCCGGCGGGGACGACCGTGCTCGCACTGAACGTCCCATCGGGCTGGATCGTCGCGTACTTCGTGACCGCGTCGAACGTGCCCGCGCCGATCACCATGATGACCGTGCCGCTGGTGAGCAGCGCGCCGGACTGCTTGGCGGTGCCGTGCACCGTCAACGTCGCCGGTGCATAGACCTCGTGCACGGTGATCGTCGACGTCGAGTCGGGCGTGATCCCGCTGAGGCTGGTCGTGTAGTTGTTCGCGGTGAAGTGATCGAGGCGGATCTCGACGTCGACCTTCGCGGTGCCGCTCGGCATCGCGAGGGTGCTCGTGAAGGAGCCATCGGCGGCGGCAGGGAAGATCGACACGTCGTACGAGCCTCCGATGCCGTTCCCGGACCCGTCGGACGGGCTCACGTACATGTCCAACGGCCCGGCGACACCGCTGCCATCGGCCTTCACCACGGTGCCCGTGATGATCACCATCGGCGGCCGGTAGACGGCGTCGAGGACGGCTGTGTTGGGGCCGATCACCAGGTTGACAGGGTTGACCCGGTACTGGTTCGGTCCGATCGTGGTGAAGACCGTCGCGTTCACTGCGTCGAGCGGAAGGTTGTCCTCGAACGAGTAGGCGCCGGTCGTCGGGTCGGGAGTGACCTGGTGGTCGTACTCCTTGAGGAAGCCGCCGTGACTGTCCTGGACCTGCACCCTGACGGTGTAGGTGCCGCCGAGTGGGGTGCCGCCGGGACCGGTGAAGACGCCGCTGACGCGCAGCACCGGGGGCCGGTAGGCGATGTCGAACGTGACCGGGTTGGACCCGATGTGCAGATCGTGAACGGTCAGCTCGGGGAACTCGGGAGTCGACGTGCCGACCCAGGCTTGCATGACGACGTGCGTCGCACCGATGGTCACGGGCTGCGAGAACGAGTAGGCGCCCGTCGTCGGATCCGGCGTGACGTACTGGTACTCGTACTCGAGGAAGTCCGCACTGTCGTCGCTGCTCTGCGCGCCCTTGAGGACCTCGATGGCCACGATCACGGGTCCTGCAAGTGGTCCGTGCGGGCCCGTCATCGTCCCCGAGACATCCAGCGTCGGAACCGATGCGGGGTCGAGGATGACGTCCACCGCCTGCGCCGCCGGCGCGCCGTCCAGCGGCGCAAAGGCTGCGAACGACGCGATGTCGTGACTGGCGACGCCGGGCGTGTCGGGGAATGTGCCGACCACGTCGACGATCAGCGGCAGGGGTGGTGTGACCGTGTTCAGCTCGTCGAGGTCGACCATCATCGAGCACGAGTAGTCGCCACCCGAGTTGCTCGTCGTTGTGCACGGCTTCAGCCCCGGCGCGTCGAGTGCAACGTTCATCGCGCCGACACCGGCGCCGCCCACGCCCGAGGTGACCCTCCCGTACACGGTGTACCGGCACGTGTACTGACCGAGGTCCGCAGGCAACGTGGCACCGGTCGACAGCTCGAGCGCGAGAGCGTTGATCGTGTAGGCCAGCGAGCTGTTGCTGGGCGCTGCGCAGATCTTGTTGATCGCGCCGAGCCGGGCGATCACCTGGTTCTTGTAGACCTGCAAGGTCGCAGCGTCGATGGCCGGATTGCTGGCGTTGAAACCGGCGTAGGCCTGGCTGAGCATCGAGTCCGCGTAGTTGGTGAGCCGGTACGAGTCGGTGAAAGCATGCAGCTTGTCGACATCGTTGCGAACATCGTCGACGGAGTACGTCGTCTGTCCATCGGCCGACACCATGTCGTCCGCGTCGTTCTCGTTCGGGGTGCCGATCAAGCCGTGGACCGGTTCGCCGGGCGCCAGGCTGATCTCGAGATCGAGGATCGAGCCGTCGTAGGTGATGGAGGCGCTGACGTCGTCGGCCGACAGGTGCAGGGTGTTGTCGGTACGGACCAGCGACACCGTGTCGCTGATCGGCAGCGGAAGTCCGGGCACGAGCGCCTGCTGCACGCCGTCGACGAACAGCTTGCCGGTCTCACGCGAGTACACCTCGATCAGGTGACCACCGGTCTTGATCGCGACTCCGGTGATGCTGGTCGCCGGCGAAGTGTTGCCGGGCTGCGTGCTCGTCAGCTCGTGCCGCGCTTGGACGCTCGGTCCAGCGCCACCGGGGGTGTTCGGCTCCACATACCAGTACTCGCCGAGCACCTGGGTGTCGAACCGGGCCCCGTCCAGCGTGACGACGTGTGGATCGCCGCTCACGTTGGCGGTCGGATGGGGACAGGGCATCGCCGGAACAGCGGGGAGCGTGACGTGCAGATCGGTGCTGCCCCGATCGACCCCGCTCCCGGCGGACGGCGACGTCACATGGATCGTGTACGGGAGTGGCTTCTGGGCAGCGCACGTGGCGGCGCGGTGAGCGATCGTGATCGTCACCGGGGTCGTGCTGAGCCCGACACCCAAGGTGCCACTCGTCGGCGACATCGACAGCCAGTCGGGCAGCGCACCGTTGGTGACGTTCCAGTGAGCAGTCGCCGGCCCGTACGACTGCAGGCCGAGATGCGTCGTGCCCTCGTGGATCAGGTAGTCGTCGGTGAACTGGATGTACTTGTTCCTGCAGTCCGCGGTGATCGTCAGTCGCGCATCGTTGTCCGCCGTGTCGGCTCCCTTGGACGCGTCGGCTTCCAGCGCGTACGTGAGCTTGGACCGATCGGACTTGGTGCAGTCGACGCTGAACGTGAGATCGACAGGGTTGAGATCCACATCGGAGCCGAAGGTGCCCGACAGCGGCGTGACCTTGAGCCAGGCCGGGATGGCACCGGCCCCGGTCAGCGGCAAGGACCATTCCCACCCCGGCGCGTTGATGCCCTGCAGCGTCGCGACGACGGTGCCATCGGTGTGGGCGGGGTCGAAGTCGATCTCGGCCGGCTGGAACGCCAACCGCGCCTTCGCACACTGGATGGTGATCTCCCCCGCCCAACCAGGCGTCGGCAGGACGCCGAACATCTGGGTCTCGGCGAGGAACTCGAAGTGGTGCGCTACGAGCGGGTCACCACCGAACTGTGAGCACCATGCTCCGCTGATGTGCGCCGTCACGAGCAACGACTTGCCGTCCGGTGAGGAGATGTCGAACACACCCTGCGGGTTGGTGAAGGTGTTGGCCTCGATGCCGGTCCCCTCCAGCCAGGCCGAACCACCCGTCGCCGTTGCGGTCGCCGCTGGGAAGTTGTTGCCGGGGAAGCCCATCGGCAGTGTGATCGACAGGTCGTCGTTCGGAAGCACCTTGATCGCTCCCAACGACCGCTCGACACCGTTGACGGCATACCTGGGCGCCGGGTCGCTGCTCGCGGACAGACCGCGATACAGGCTGGCGATCGGGATCCCGCTGTCGCCGAACGTGAACGACGGCAGGACACTGGCGCTCTGCGACGTCAGGTTCGTGAACATCTTCTTCAGCTGCTCGCTGCCGAGTGAGCCGGTGATGATGAACTCCGCGCCGGCGTACGAGCTGACGCCCTTCGCGCCGAGCACAGTGGCTCGGTTCTCCCATGACAACCGGACGCGCGGACCGGCTTGGACCGATGCCAGGTCGACCACACCGAGCTTCGGGTTGCCGATGAACTTGCCCAAAAGCTCGGACACCTCGCCCCCGATGCGCACGCCCGCTGTGATGTCGATGAACGCACCCAAGGTGGCCTCTGCGCTCATCGAGGGACCGGGGCTGCCGATGCTGCCGGTGTTCTTGAACGGGGAGTCGGCCGTCGTGGTCTTCGTATCGACGTGGATCGGGGCGAGGGCGCCGTCGAGGTAGTCGAACCCGTAACGGATCGAGTGCGTGTAGCTGACGGTGTAGCTGCCTTCGATCTTCGGCCCACCCTCGATCTTCACCGTGGCCTTGGCGATCAGGGTGCCGGTTGCCGAGAAGGTCAAGAACGGTGCGAACGGACCCAGCGGTGGCGTGTCCAGCGTGCCCAGGTCCTTGAGGGCGCAGGTCAGCGTGTCGTTCGCCTGCGGTTGCATCTTGAACGATGCCGACGCGGACAGGTCGATGTCGAGACCCACCTCGAAGTGGGCGCGGTACAGCCTGCTGTCCTGCACGGACGCAATGGCACCGAACGTCGGCCTCGGCACGAACTGGATCGTGCCGAACTTGAACTCGGAGAACAGCGTCGTGTACGAGTGGGCGTTCGTGCACGCCGGCCCACCGGCTGCTGCGCTGCGCGGGCCGTTGTCGGTGGCGCGAGAGCCGACGTGTCGCGCTCGACCGAAGCCACCGCCACCGATGCCGTCGAGCGCGCCCGTGACCGTCTTCACGATCGGCGTGTCGGCGACGCTGGGGCACTGGTCGGCCGGGGTCGCATCCGGGCACGAGTAGGAGAGGCTGTACGACGACGGGATGATGCCCGCCGCCTCGAAGGCCGCTTGATCGATGTCCCAGTTGAAATCCGTGTACATGTCGGTGAACGGCAGCGGGCGCACGCTGATCAGGCTGAAGCCGGATCGCTCGATGCTTCCCAGGCCTGCAGCTCGGTCGAGGACGATGCCGTACAGGGTGGAGCCGCCGATGCCGAAGAGCTTGGTGCCTGCTAACGGGGCAGCTCCGCGGAGAACCCACGGCAACACGGCGTCCGGGGCGAAGATGGTGTCGCTCGTCGGCGGGGTCGCCGCGCCGTCCGGCAACACAGCACGTGCTGCGTACTCCGCGATCGTGAACGGCCCGAGCGGCGACGGTCCGCCGTTCGCCAACGGATCGGCGCCAGCCGGCAGGTTCGGCGCGGGGAAGACGACTTGATCGTCCGGCACTCGCACGACGTCGTTCTGCAGGCGAACGTTCATCGCCGTGAGCGGTGCCGTCAGCTGCTGTCCCGGCACACGGATGCCGACGACCACGCTGCCAACCACCGACGTGGACCTCAACGTGACGACGCCCGGCGGCCCTTCGACCACCGTCACCGCATCGGTGTCACCGACGACCTCCAGCTTCGTGCCGGATGGCAAGGCCGTGCCAGTCGGGGTGCCGTTGGAGTCGGTGTTCGTGATGTGGATCGTCGCGCTCTGACCGGCGGCGTCGAAGTGCACGGTCTCGGGGACGAACTTCCAACTCGTGTCCGAGTTGGGCTGGGGATCGTTCGGCGGAGCCGTCGTCGACGTGGTCGAGGTCGTCGATGAGGGATCCGGCGACGTCGTGGAGGTGGTCGAGGTCGATGTCGACGGGGGGACCGTTGAAGTCGACGATGTCGACGTCGAGTCCGGGATGGTCGAGGTCGAGGACGTCGAATCGGGAATCGTCGAGGTCGAGGACGTCGATGTCGTGTCCGGGATCGTCGACGTCGGGTTCGGGACGGTCGACGTCGCGCCGGGCGTGGTCGGATCCGGTGCACTGGAGGGAGTCGTCGGCGACGGTGTCGTCGCCGGCGTGGTCGTGTCCGGCGTCGGCGCCTCGCTCGAGGTCGCACCGAACCAGCCCTGGACGTCGATCACGACGTGGGTCGTGCCACTTCGGTTGTAGATCGTCACGGTGCCGTCGGTTCCAACCTTCGCGACGACGAGGTTCGACACGGTGGCGCCCACCGCGGCGTTGATGTTGCTCGTGGTGTTCTGTGGCTCGCCGGTCGGGAACAGGTCCAGATAGGTCGCCGAGGTGCCCTCGGTCGCGACGACGTTCAGCACGACTGCGTCGACTCCAGCGGCCGGCACGCCACCCGTCCCGGTGACGCGCGTCGTGATCGTGTCGTCCGGCCCGATCGGGCTCGAGGTGGTCCGCGTGTCGAGCAGCCTCGACGCGTCGATCCCGTGGAACTCACCCGGCGCGGCGACACCCTCATCATTGCCGCCGAACCAGCCCTGGATGTCGACCACCACCTCGGTCGTGCCGCTGTGGTTGTGGATCGCGACCTTGCCGTCGGCACCGACTTTGGCGAACACGAGGTTCGACACCGTGGCCCCGCGCGCCGCGTTGACGTTGCTCGTCGTGTTCGGCGTCTCACCGGACGGATGCAGGTCGAGGTAGGTGGCGGCGGTTCCATCCGTCGCGACGACATCCAGCACGACTGCGTCCACGCCGGTCCGCGGGACTCCCGCCACACCGGTGACGGCAAGTTCCATCGTCTCGTCGGACCCGATCGGATCGCTCGTGACTCGGGTGTCCAGCAACCGCTGCGGGTTCACACTGCGCAGCGTCGATCCCGTGGAGCTCGAGTTGAGGTCGAGAGTGCCGAACCAGCCCTCGACATCGACGACGACGTCGGTCGTCCCCGAGTCGTTGAACACGGTGACCTGGCCGTTCGCTCCCACCTTGGTGATGACCACGTTGGACACCGTCTGGCCTTGGTCCGCGTTCACGTTGCTGGTAGGTGTGGCCGGTGCTCCGGTGGGGCCAAGGGTCAGGTACGTGGCAGACGTTCCTTCGGTTGCGACGACGTCGAGGACGACAGCCTCGACACCCGACGTGGGCACTCCGGCCACGCCCGTCACGCGCAGGTCGAGGGTTCTCGTCGGCCCGAGCGCGTCGCCCGTCTCGCGGGTGTCGAGCAGTCGAATCGGGCTCAGCGAGTGGTACAACCCGTGCGATCCGGACGAGAGGGCGGCCGGGGAGGGCGCCGGAATCGAGTGCGCCACGGGCTTCGCCTCCGGCCACGCCGGGCCGGACGCCGCCGTCGCGGCGGCGACGGGCAGCCCAGCGAACAGCATCGATGCTGCTGCAGCCAGGATCGACCACCGGCGCGCTCGGCGCCCGAGCCGGATGTCCTCGAGGTGTGCCATCAGCCCTGCTCCTCATCCGACGCGGAGCGGCGCAGGAACTCGACGAGCTGCCCGACGTCTCCGACGACGTGTCTCTCACCCGTCTCGACGTTCTCCGCCTGACCGACGATCTGGCCCGCGAGCAGGCGGTCGTTGACGAGGCGGAGGACGAACGAGACGGTCACGGGTCGCAAGGTACGAAAGGCGCGTACCAGCGGCGTACCAGTCCGCCAACACAACACGCGATCCACGCACCGGGGACCTCTTCGTGTCACCGTCCAGCGGATCTGTCCCCAGTGTCGCGTCCCGAGCACCGATCACCGCTCGTTGTTCCCGATGCAACCCGTGAGCGGGTGAATCAACCTTGCGACTCGGGGGTCTGTGCTCTTGTGTGCGGATGGTTCGGGACTCGGTGAACGACATCGGATCGTTCGAAGAGTTTGCGATCGATGCGGACGGGAGGCTCCGCCGAGCGCTGGTTGCCCGGTTCGGTGTCGAGGTGGGTCACGATGTCGCAAACGACGCGATGGCATTCGCTTGGGAACACCGCGACCGGGTATGCGAGGCGGCGAACCCTTTGGGGCTGCTGTACCGAGTCGGACAGTCATCGGCTCGCCGGTACCGACGGTGGAACCGTCGCGTCGAACTCCCCGCGGAGGAGCCCTTCGGCGAGTCACAGTTCGAGCCCGGGCTCGCGCCGGCACTCGCTGAGATGCGCTCGGATCACCGGGTCGCTGTGGTGCTGATTCACGGCTATGGCTGGTCATACGCGGACACCGCGGCGATGTTGGACGTTCCGGTCAGCACCGTCCGCAACTGGGCCACCCGGGGCTTGCACAAGCTCCGCCAACTGTTGAAGGAGTCAACATGACGGTCGACGTGGAGGAGCGGTTGCGTGCATACGCGATCACGCTCGATCGCGCCACCGAAGCTCGTTCGGACTCAGAGCCGATCGTGGTTCGGCGAGCGGGGGGCGGAGATCGTCGGCCCCGGGCACGGATGGTGATCGCTTGCGCCTGCGCCATCGCTGTCGCAGCGGTCGTGATCGTCACGGTCTCCGCAGGTCGACCGGATCACCACAGCCTGACAGCCGTCGACACCATCGATCTGGACACGACGGTGGTCACCGCTCCGGCCAGATCGTCCGCCCCGAGCGTCACGCCATCGATCGTCAGCGACGACTCGTCAACGACACCGGCACCAATTGCGACGCTGGGGGCGCCACCGGTGATCGACACGCTCGCCATCGGCGACTCAGTGATGCAGGGCGCATCGAACGACCTCATCGACAACGGCGTCACCGTCGAAGCTCAGGCGAACCTGCAGGCGGTCGGAGCGATCGAAACCCTCTCGGCCGACCTCGACGCATACGACATCACCGGTGCCGTCGTGATCCAGGTGGGGACCAACGGCTCCGTCACCCAGGCCGAGTACGACCAACTGGCGGCAATGCTCAGAGCGTTTCCGCATGCCTACTTCCTCACGGTCAAGGCGCCCAAGCCGTGGATCGACCTCAACAACGCGATCATCAGGGCCCTGCCGTTGACGCACCCCAACGTGACGGTCGTCGACTGGGAAGCGTTCGGACAGACGATCGAGAGCCAGCTGTCCAAGAGCGACGGGTACATCCACTTGGTCACTGCCACGGCACAGCGCGACTATGCAAACCTCATCCTCGGCGCCTTGGACAAGCCCCTCATCGACCCGTCGATCGACATGACGGTCTCCACGACGGACGGCCACTCGCAGACCGTCGCGGCGCCACTGCTCGTTGGACTGCGCCTCGACACGGCCGCCGAGAAGCTTGCCGAGATTGGTTTGCACGCGGCGCCCATCACCTATCAGGACTTCCCCTTTGGCAGCGTCAACGTGAACCGGGTGATCAGCCAGAGCGTCACAGTCGGTCAGCCCGTGAGCGTCGATTCGGCCATCGCCCTCGTCGTCGGACGCGAACTCCCACCCGAGACGCAACCACCCTCGAACACAAGCTGAGCGGCGCTGGCGATTCATCCCATCGCTCACAACCGAACAGGGGGTGCGGCTGCGCAACAGCCCTGACCTGGTGAAACAGATCAGGGTCGTGGAGGCGACGCCGGGAATCGAACCCGGTTGGACGGCTTTGCAGGCCGCTGCCTAACCATTCGGCCACGTCGCCACGAGTCACCTGGGGTGACTGCGGCACCGAACGATATCGGGTCGGCTCGCGAACCACCTCACGACATTGCCGACCCGACCGACACCGAGCCGCTCTGTCACGATGCTGCGCATGCATCTTCGACGGCCGATCTCGGCGATCCTCGTCTGCTGCTCGATCGTTGCTGCGTGCAGCAGCGAGCAGCGCAACACCGCAACGCCGCCGGCAGCAGCGTCCACCAGCGTCGTTGCCGCGGCCACAGCCGCAACCACTGCAACAACGACGGCGGCGACAGCCACGGCGACGACACCGCCAGCCGTCGACACCACACCGGCCACGGCTGCGACGGCTGCGACCACGACCACGGAGCCCGAGTCGACAACCACCACCGAAGATCTCGCGGCGCTGGCCGACGCATACGAGGGAGCCGGACCGCATCCGGTGGGCGTGACGACGGCGACCATGGCGAACGGCATCCAGGTCGAGATCTGGTACCCGGCGGTGGCGGGCAGCGACGGCACCGAGACCTATGACGTGCGCGACTTCACGGCCCCGGCGATCAAGGCGATCCTCACCGCCGACATCCCGGCGACCTACACCTATCCCGCCACCCGGGACGCCGCCGTGGCCGACGGCAGCTTTCCGGTCGTCGTCAACAGCCACGGCTACAGCGGGATCAGGGTGGGCAGCAGCTTCTTGACCTCGCATCTGGCGTCGTGGGGGATCATCGTCGTGTCGCCCGATCACCCGACCCGCGACCTCTATCACGCGGTCGCCCAGATCCAGCCCGACGTCATCACCGATCCCGTCGACGATCTGCTCGGCAGCCTCGATCTGATCACGTCGAGGGGCACCACTCCCGGCGACCTGTTCGAGAGTCATGTCGACGCCGATCACGTCGGCGCGCTGGGCCACTCCGCCGGTGGTGGGACGGTGCTGGGGGCAGCACTGGACCCACGCATCGACGGCTACGTCTCGATGGCGTCCGGCCTGCCCCGCGACAGCACCGGCGCCACGACCGTCGCCTCCCTGCCGGGCAAGCCGAGCTTCTTCCTGTCCGGTGCGCTCGATGGCGTCGCCGATCCGGTGCACACGCACGACGCCTTCGAGGCGGTTCCGGCACCGTCGCTGTTCTGGAAGATCGATGGTGTCGGCCACAACGGCTTCGACGACTTCTGCACGTTCGGGAACGGCACGGGCATCATCGGCATCGCCGAGGCGTCGGGCTTGGGTGCGTTCCTCGACGCCCAGCCGTCGTTCCGCAAGCTCGGTGAGGACGGCTGCAAACCGCCTGACGCTCCGGTCGCCACGACCTTCCCGATCATCGACCACGCGGTGACCGCCTTCTTCCTGCACCTGTTCGGTGTCGACGCGACCGCGAAGGGACTGGACTCGTCCGTCGTCGATTCCTACAGCGAGACGGTCACGATCGAACAGCGGTGATCAGCGCGTGAATTCGGCCATTCTTCGCTGTCGCGCACCTTCCGGGCGAGATATTGTGCGCCGCGAGTCAGCCGGCGACCCCGGTGTGTTGAAAGAAGAAATCCAGTGGCCACAGGCACAGTCAAGTTTTTCAATACCGAGAAGGGCTACGGCTTCATCTCCCGCGAGGGCGGCGCAGATGTGTTCGTGCACCACACCGGCATCGCCGGCAGCGGGTTCAAGAACCTGCAAGAGGGACAGGCCGTCGAGTTCGACGTCGTGCCCGGCCGCAAGGGCGACCAGGCCGAGAACGTCCGCGCGATCTGATCGCGCAGTCCGCGGGCCGGCTGCCCACGGATCGCACATAGACCATCACGGCACGACCGGCTTTCACGCGCGGCGTGAGGCCGTCTCGTCGCGCTGACGACGGCTCAGAAGGCCCCGTCGTCGTCGGCACCGAACGGCGAGCCGGCCCCGAACCCGTTGCCGTCACCGAACACGTCACCGTCGTCGTCGAGGCTGAACATTCCGACGCCTGCGCCGGGCGGTAGCGAACCGGGACGCATCGCCGTGAACGCGGACGGATCGATGCGGATGTCATCGGCGTCGTCGTTGCCGACGGCCAGATCGTCGCCGACCAGCATGTCGGCCGTGATGTCGGCTGCGTCCGGGTCGTCAGCGTCGTCGCGCTGTGCATCGGCGGCCAGCACACCTCTGAGGTGGGCCGCCACGAGCGGCAACAGCATGCCGGTTCCCTCGTCGGGATCGAACTCGCGCTGGCGAGTGAGATCGAGGAAACGAGCGGCCTGCTGCGACCGGTCGAGACTGCCGCGGGCGGCCAGGCCGTCGGGTGTCTCGGGAGGTGGCTCGTTCATGGTGACATTCGAACACGATCGATCAACGGACGGCATGAGCAATCACTACTCAATTCCCACGAGCGTCTCGGCGAGCTCGGCGCGACTGCCGACGCCCAGCTTGGAGTAGATCCGGGCGAGGTGGTTGTCCACGGTGCGGCTGGTCACGTACAACCTCTCCCCGATCGTCTTGCTGGGCAAACCCTGGGCGGCCAGGGAGGCGATCTCCCGCTCGCGTTGCGTCAGCGGCGTCATGGCCTGGATCTGCATCAGACCGGGCGTCCGGGCGCCCGGGCACAGGGCCGACAGCTCCGCCGCCCTCCGGGACCACTCCACGCCTCGGCGCTGGTCACCGTCGCGCCGATAGGCGTCGGCTGCGGCGACCGCGCACTCGGCGGCGAAGAGGTTGGCGCCCATCGCGGCGAACGCCTCGGCCTGGGCGACGAGATCGGCGGGGTTCGACCGGGTCATCGCGGCGGCCGCAGCCGCCATGGCCTCGTGGAGGATGCTCTGGCCGGGCTCCACGATCTCGGCCAGCCGAGCCGCCACCTCATCGGACTCGCCCAACCTGGCGAGGTCGAACAGGACCAGGATCTCGAACCCGACCTGGCCAGTGTCGCGCATCTCGTCGGCCAACTCGCGGAGGATCTCGCGGGCCTGCTCCGGTCGCGCCTGCGCGGCGGCGGTCCAGGCCCGTGCCCGCACCAGGTCCACTTCGAGCATCCGCGCGGGGTGGACCGGCAAGACGTCGAGCTCGGAGATCGCATCGACCGCAGTGGCGATCTCACCGCTCATCGCTGACGCAAGAGCGACGTAGCCGAGCGCCCACCGGGTCGGCCCGTAGTGCCCCCACCTGCGGAACATCTCGAGGGCTTCATTGGCGAGTTGGGCAGCCTCGCGTAGCCGCCCGGCATGCAGGCAGATCCGGGCGAGGGCGATGTCGACGAAGCCCTGGTTGGCGAGATCGTTCGAGACGGCTGTCATCCGCCGGACCCGCATCGCGATGTCGTACGCCTCCTCGATGCGCCCCGTCTCGTTGAGTGCCGCGGCCTTGTGCGTGGTGAGCAGTGCTCGCTGGCCGATGGTGAGGCCGCGTTCTCCCTCCAACGGGATCCCGAGCGCACGGTCGGCACAATCGACACCGTCCTGCGACCGTCCGACGATGGACATCGCGATCGCGGCGCACAGCGAGACGAGGAGATACGGGCGACCGTCCTCGCCGGCCAGCACACCGGCGGTTCGTTCGAGCGCCTCGCGCGACTTGCCGGATTGCACCTCCATGACGGCGAGGAACGAGCTGACCTCGTCCTTCTCCTCCTGCGACTCCAGCCGCTGCAGTGCCTCGATGAGCACGTCGGTGGCGCCCGCGGCGTCGTACAGCTTCCAGAAGCGGGTGGTCGCCTGGGCGAGGGAGAAGCGGGTCAGCTGGGGATCGGTGACCACGTAGGGATCAACCGCCCGGAACACGGCCTCGCACTCGTGCGCGCCATCGCAGTCGTAGAGGACCGTCAGCAACATCATCCCGCTGTCGTAGGTCTCCTCGCGGGCGAACGCAGTGCGGGCGAGGCGGAGCGCCGTGGTGTAGTCGTGCGCGAACATCGCCTGCGCGGTGCCCTCGAGCAGCAGCGGCATCGACGGCAGGCCACCGCCATCGAGGCGCAGCATCGACGTGCGCAACGCGTCGCCGCGTCGCCGCGAGCCGGTGGCTTCGAGCGCTTCTGCCAACACACGTGAGATCGAGCGCACGCGGAGGCCGGGCGTGCGCAACCGCAGGACCTCGCCGTACATCGGGTGGGACAGCCGCACCTCCTGCCGTCGCCGGTCGTGCACCAGCATCAGCAGGCCCTTGCGCTCGAGCTGCTCGATCACCTCAGGGTCGGACAGGTCGCTGAGCATGCTGACACCGAGCGGTTCGCCGAACGCGACCAGTTCCAGCACGTCCAGCTCGGCTCGATCGAGGCCACTCAGACGCGATCCGACGAGCTCGGTGAGGCGGTCCGATGGCTCGACCTCACCGTCGCTCTGCCAGCGGCCGCCGCGGTACGTCAGCGAACCGTCGTCGACGGCCCCGAGCACGAGCTCGCGCAGGAACAGCGCGTTGCCCTGCGTCTTGGACCAGAGCGTGGAGAGGGTCACGAAATCGACCTCGCCACCGAGCATGCCCATGACGAACTTCTCGGATGTCTCCCGGCTCAGCGGTTCGATGGTCAGCCGTTCGACGTCGTGGTCCTTCCACAGCGCCGTCACGCCTTCGGGCGGTTGCTCGCCGGTGCGCACCGTGACGACGAGGAACGCGGTCTTGGTCGCGGCCAGCTGCTGGAGCAGGACGGCCGACGCATCGTCGAGCGCATGGGCGTCGTCGACGAGCAGCATCAGTGGATCGCCGGCGGCGCGCTCGGTGAGCGCCAGCGTCGCCTGCCGCAGTGCGTTGAGGCCCTGCGCCATCGCGGTGACACCGGACGGCAGCAGCGGAGCCAGCGCGCCGAACGGGATCGCCGACGCCGCCCGGCTGGCGACGACGCGGGCCGTCGCGAACCCGCTGCGGTCGCCGAGACGCATCGCCTCCGTCGCCAGGCGAGTCTTGCCGACGCCCGCCGCGCCGGCCAGGACCACGCCGGATGCGTCCGGTCGACCGAGCACCTCGGCAATCAACCCGAGCTCGCGCTCTCGGCCGATGAGCGGCCAGTCAGACATGGCGCCGGGCTCCCACGATCGGGCATCCTACACTCCGAGGGTCCGCAGCTCAGGCGTCTGATGACGCCTCGACGAGAGGGAAGAGTGCCGATGGCCGGTCCAATGGAAGGCGTTCGAGTCGTCGAGCTGGGGGTCTGGATCGCTGGTCCCGCCGCCGGTGGTGTGCTGGCCGACTGGGGCGCCGACGTGGTCAAGATCGAGCCGCCCAAGGGTGATCCGGCGCGCAGCTTCCAACGCATGCTCGGCGGAGACATGCCGAACAACCCGGTGTTCGAGCTGGACAACCGCGGCAAGCGCAGCATCGTCATCGATCTGGCGAACGAGGAGGGCAAGGCTCTCGCACTGGAACTGCTCGATGGTGCCGACGTGTTCCTCACCAACGTGCGCGCCGATGCCATGGCCCGAGCCGGGTTGGACCCAGAGACGTTGCTGGCGCGAAACCCACGTCTCGTCTACGGACACATCAGCGGGTACGGATTGGAAGGACCGGACGCCAACCGGGCGGCCTACGACATCGCCGCGTTCTGGGCGCGCTCCGGCATCGCCAGCCTGCTGGCGCCGCCCGGTGGCCCGCTGCCGTTCCAGCGCGGCGGGATGGGCGACCACTCGACGGGCGTCGCGTTCGCCGGGGCGATCTCGGCCGCGCTGTTCTCACGGTCCCGCACCGGCAAGGGTCAGCTGGTGTCGACCTCACTGCTCCGCCAGGGCGTGTACACGATCGGTTTCGACCTGAACATGGTGCTCGGCTGGGGACTCCACCCGTCGATCGGCACTCGCGAGGCGATGGGGAACGTCGCGATCAACAACTACACGGCGGGCGATGGGCGCCGGTTCTGGATCGTCGGCCTCGAAGGCGACCGCCACTGGCCGCCCCTCGCCCGCTGCGCCGGCCACCCCGAGTGGATCGACGACGAGCGCTTCGCAACGGCGCGGGACCGGGCGATGAACGCTGCGACGTTGATCACGATGCTCGACGAGGCGTTCGCCACCAAGCCGCTCGACGAGTGGGCAGTGATCTTCGAGGCCGAGGTCGACATGTTCTGGGCGCCGGTCAACACCGCCGAGGACATCGTCAACGATCCCCAACTGCGCCACGCCGGCGGGCTGGTGGAGGTGCCCGACGAGCACGGCACCACCACGATGATCGCCTCACCGTCGGATTTCCACGGCACGCCGTGGGCACCGCGGTGGATCGCGCCGCGCCTCGGGGAGCACACCGCGGAGATCCTCACCGAGATCGGCCGCAACGACGACCAGATCGCCGCGCTCTCGGCCGCTGGTGCAGTTGCGCTGGAGGCGGCCGAGTAGCAACGGTCACTCGGGCTGTTCGGCGGCCACCCAATCGACGTCGACACGCGCTGCATCATCGGGGTGCTTGCGCAGCCAGGCGTTGGCGAAGGGGCACTTCGGGACGACGACGAGCGCCTCCTCCTCGGCCCAGTCCACTGCGGCGCGCACGAGGTCGCCACCCACACCACGCCCCGCCAGCTCGTCCGGAACCCCGGTGTGGATCAGGATCAGCCGCCGGCCGACCTGACGGTAGACGAGCTCGGCGAGATGACCGTCGACGGTGACGGTGAGCCGGTTGTTGCTGACCTCGTTCTGCACATCTGCCATGCCGGCAGGATAGGGCGAGCGGCCGCGACGGCGACCGGCCCCGAAAAGCATCCCGA
>JAOBWO010000479.1 GCA_025463415.1 Acidimicrobiales bacterium
GCCGCCTTCGCCGATCGCACCGACTTCGTGATCGAGGTCTACGGCGAGCCGATCCCGGCGACCCGCAACACCGGCCCGTTGTACGATCCGACGAATGCCCGCCTCCGCAGCTGACGACCGCCCCGCCTCCAGCGGTTCCGCGCAAACGACAGCCCCCCAGAGCGCAACATTTCACGCGGAGAACCGCGGGTGGGGATCGCAGTCGTGACGACGCTGGCCGAGTGCCTGCCGCGGATCCCGTTCCTGGCCGAGGTCGACCCGGCATCGGCGCGCCGGCTGGCCGGTCTCACCAACGTCAACCACCTCGTCGAGCACGCCGGGGCGCGCTTCGTCGTGCGCGTGCCCGGCGCAGGCACCTGGGAGTACATCGATCGTGCGACTGAAGCGGTTGCCGCACGTGCGGCGTCCGCGGCCGACGTCAACGCCGAGGTGCTGTTCTTCGACGCTTCGGACGGCCTGATGGTGACCCGGTACGTCGACCGCGCCGAGACGATGAGCGCGGCGGCGTTCGAAGATCTGGGCGCCGTCTCACGCGCCGGCATCGCCTTCCGTCGCCTCCACGATCACGCTGCACCGTTCGCGACCGACTTCCAGTTGTTCCCGATGATCGACGAGTACCAGGCGCTGCTGGCGTCGAAGGGCGCGACCCTGCCCGACGGTTACGAGGCGACGCTCCGCCAGGCCGAAGCTGCACGTGCGGCGCTCGAGGCCAAGCCGGTGCGGCTGGTTCCGTCGCACTGCGACCCGCTCTGCGAGAACTTCCTCGACACCGGCTATCGGATGTTGATCATCGACTACGAGTACGCCGGCAACAACGATCCGATGTGGGACCTCGGCGATCTGTCCGTCGAGGGCGGCTTCGGCGCCGAGCAGGACGCCACGTTGCTGCACGCGTACTTCAACGGCGAGCCGCCCGTCGATCAGGTGGCCCGAATGGTGATCCACAAGGCGATGTGCGATCTGCTCTGGACGCTCTGGGGTGTCATCCAGCACGTCAACCAGAACCCGGTCGACGACTTCTGGGCGTACGCCGTCGGGCGCTTCGAACGTTGTCGAGCGCTGATGGCCTCCCCGGAGTTCGCGACGCACATCGCCAACGTCTGACCGACTCGCTGATCGGGAGTTCGATCAGTCGCTGGTGCGGAGACGGTACCGATGCAGCGCCAGCGGCACCGTGATGACGAGGATGATCAGGCAGTAGCCCCAGGCGGCGACGACCGGGTGATCGATCGGCCAGACGTGCTTGGTGATCGGCGCGAGCGGGTTGCCGAACAGCTGTCGCACCGCGGCGACGATGATCGTGACCGGGTTCCACGAGGCGAACCACTGCAGCACGTTGGGCATGCTCACGATCGGCACGAACGCGCTGCTCAGGAACGTCAGCGGGAACACGATCACGAAGCCGACGCCCATCACGGCGTCCGGCGAACGGACGATGATTCCGATCACGGTGCCGAGCCAGATCATCCCGGAGGCGAACACGAGCAGGAGCAGGATCGCCTCGCCGATGTGCCAGATGTCGGTGTGGGTGCGCCATCCGACGATCAGCCCGGTGCCGAGCAGCACGACGATCGACAGGACCATGCCGGCCAGCTCGGCGAGGTAGTGACCGAGGAGGTACGCCGACCGGATGGCCGGCAAGGAACGGAACCGGTCGATGACGCCCTCGGTGAGATCGGTGGCGATCGCCGTCGCCGGCCCCATCATCCCGAACGAGAGCGACTGGATCAGGATCCCGCCGATCAGGTACTCGCGGTAGTTGCCGCCCTGCACGTTGATCGCCCCGCCGAACACGTAGGCGAAGAGGAGGACGAACATCAGCGGTTGGACGGTGACGTCGAGCAGCATATCCGGGATCTGACGGATGTGCTCGAGGTTGCGCCGGGTGAACACGAGCGTGTCGGCGAGCATGGCGCGCAGCCCGCCCCGCTCGGTGTCGTGGTCGACGGGCTGGCGGACCACGGCGGACGGTGTGAGGAGGGCGGTCATGCGGGGACGCTTTCTGGCTGGCGATCCAACGGGGCGTCGGCGTCGCGGGTGGGCGAGGTGAGGGTGAGGAAGACGTCGTCGAGGGTGGCCTCGCGACGGTTCATGTCGACGGCGTCGACGCCGGCGTCGTCGAGCGTGCGCACGACATCGATCAGCCGGGTCCCGTCGTTCAAGGCGATGCTGACGGTGAGGAGGTCCTCGTCGAACGTCGGCGGCTTGGACGAGTAGCCCCGCAGCACGTCGGCGGCCAGCGGCAGCTCACCCACGCGGGAGACCTTGACATCGAGGCGGTCGTTGCCGATCTGGCTCTTGAGGACCTCCGGTGTGCCGTGGGCGACGGACACGCCGTGGTCGAGCACGACGATGTCGTCGGCCAGCCGATCCGCTTCCTCCAGGTACTGGGTGGTGAGGATGACCGTGGTGCCTTCGCGGACGAGGTCGCGCAACATCTCCCAAAGGTCGTTGCGACTGCGTGGGTCCAGCCCGGTGGTGGGCTCGTCGAGGAACAGCACCTCGGGTGCCGAGACCAGGCAGGCGGCGAGGTCGAGCCGGCGGCGCATGCCCCCGGAGAACGTCTTCACCAGACGGTTGGCGGCGTCGGTGAGATCGAGCCGCTCGAGCAGATCGTCGGCCCGACGCCGCGCTTCGGCCTTGCTGAGGTGGTGCAGGCGGCCGACCATCTCCAGGTTGAGGCGGGCGTTCATCAGCCCGTCGACCGTCGCCTGCTGCGACGCCACGCCGATCCGTCGGCGCACTGCGGCGGCTTCGCCCACGACGTCGAGGCCGGCCACTGAGGCCGAGCCGGTGGTGGGCTGCGACAGCGTGGTGAGGATCCGGATCGCGGTGGTCTTGCCGGCGCCGTTGTGGCCGAGGAGACCGAGCACGGTGCCCGGAGCCACGGAGAGATCCAGGTCGCGCAGCGCCCACAGATCGCCGAACCGCTTGCCGAGGCCCTGGGCGACCACCCCGCCACGTGCGCCGTTGTTCGTATGGTGTACCGGTTGTTCGTACATAGTACGAACAACAATAGCAGTACACTGTACGATGTGCCAGTGAATTCTTCTCGAGATCGCGGACAGCCCATCCGCCCGGCGGGCCGGGACCGCAGCACGAACAAGGCCGCAGCCAAGACCCAGCTGAAGCAGATCGTCGTTGCCGAGGTCGCCGAACGAATCGACAAGAAGCTCAACAAAGAGGTCATCAAGGGTCAGGAGAAGGTCGCCCGCAAGACGGCCCACCACCTGGACAACCTCGACCGGCTGACGTCGCACCTCGAAGCGCTCGACGTGTGGACCAGGGCCGAACCCGGCTCGCGCCGGCCGCGCTTCACTCGCGAGACGATCGCCCAGACCGCCATCCAGATCGCCGACAGCGAGGGCTTCGACGCCGTGTCGATGCGCCGCATCGCCGCCGAGCTCGACGCCGGCACGATGACCCTCTACCACTACGTGCGCACCAAGGACGAGCTCCTCGCCCTGGTCACCGACACCCTGATGGCCGAGCTCGTCATCCCGCTCGGATCGATGCCCGCCGACTGGCGGGCCGCGCTCACCGCGATCGCGCACCGCTCACGGGCCATGCTCGAGGGGCACCCGTGGATCCTCGACATCACCGACGACCCGAGCATCGGGCCGAACAGCGTGCGCCACTTCGACCAGTCGCTGCAATCCGTGAGCTCGCTCGATGTCCCGCTCGGCGACAAGCTCGACCTGATGATGATCGTCGACGAGTACGTGTTCGGGTACTGCTTGCACCAGCGCAAGAACCTCGAGAGCGACGACCATGCGGGCGTCTCCGACGAGCTCGTCGACTACGTCGACGACCTCTCGGCTACCGGCGACTACCCCGAGCTCCGCAAGCTGATCGACGAGCACGGCAAGCAGGACTCGTGGGGGAAGATCACCGCGCGGGCCAACGACCCGTCGCGCTTCGACCGCAACCTCGCCCGCATCCTCGACGGGTTCGAGGCCGACTTCGCCCGCCGACCAGGATCCGGCTCGTGACCGACTCCGAGGCGTCCCCAGCGAACGTCCGGCACGGGGCCGGCGACCCGCCGGCGTTGCGCTACGACCAGCGGCCGGTCGACGACACGCCGATCTCCACCGCGGAGCTGCCGGCCACTCCCACCCGCGACCGCAACATCGTCGCGACCGCGTGGACCGAGGCGCCCGACGAGCTGCTGACCCTCGGCGCGGCGCTCGAGGGTCGACCCGTCGCGACGTTCAAGCGCCGGATCGGGACCTGGCTGCTGTGGCGCGCCGGGCCGGCCACCGACGCCGATGCGTGGTACTGGGCGGCTGATGCCAACGACCTCGGGCGCCAGAGCACCTTCCGTCTGTACCCCGACGGCAGCGGCGATGGGACCGGCCCCAGCGGGCGGCACCACACCCGCTTCCGGACCTGGAAGGAAGACCTCCTCGGCCGCACCGAACCGCTGCGCTGATCCTCCGCCGGTCAGCCCGTCAGCGCGTCGTTGATCTTCTTGATCCCGGCGGTCGCGACGGTGGCCGGGTCCGGCACGCTCGAGGTGTCGGCGCCGATGGCGGCTTGGAACTGGAACACGAAGATCGCATCGCGGTCCTGGGCGATCACGATCGCACCCTCGTACTGGTCGGTGGCCAGCGAGATGCCGACGCCGGTGACGCCGAGTTGCGACGAGAGGTCCGTGGGTGTGCCGAGGGTCAGGCCCTCCGCCGAACCGCAGGAGAAGCCGGTGACCGCTAGCTTGTAGGCGGCCGCAGCATCGTCGCGCGAGGGGTACACGCGGACTTCCTCGAGCATCGCCAGGAGGGGCTCGGGCTCGACGAGCTCGGTCCCGGTGATCGCGTACGCGGGGTACGTCGACTCGACCTCGATGCCGCACGGTGTGCCGCCCGGCGGGTCGGAGAACGGCTGCTTGACGAACGACGGTCCGACCTCCTCGGGGGTCAGCAGCAAAGGCTCGAGCTGCGCGATCAATTCGTCGGGGGTGGGCAGAACGCTGCTGGCGGTCGAACCTCCGGTCGACGCCGAAGTGCCCTCGGTCGTGGCCGACGTCGTGTCTGCGGTGGTGATGTCGGTCCTCGCCGCAGCTGTGTCAACCGTAATCGGAGCGGCTTCCTGGACCTTCGACGTGGTGGGCGCCGCGCCGTTGTCGGAGCTGCACGCGGCGAGACCGATCACGGCCGAGGCGGCGATGGCGAGGGCGGCCAGCGGATGGGCATGAGTTCTCATCCCACCATCTAGTCACGCTGAGAGTGGCGCGACGAGCAACGCGCGACCCTCGACGAGCATCAGCTGCGGAACACGTAGTCGTCCGGGTCCGGCTCGCGGGTGCGCTCCCAGTACTCCAGCAGGGTGAACGGCCAGTTCTGAGCCACACGTCCGTGCGAGTTCTTGTACCAGCTGTTGACCGTGCTCCATCCCCACGCCATGCGGCGGTTCTCGGCGTCGACCAGCTCGTTGAACTCGTCGTGCACGGCCTGCCTGACCTCGAGCGCGCGGTGCTCGCCGGCCACCAACAGCTTGATCAGCCCGAGCACCAGCCGGCTACCGCACTCGGAGAAGTAGATGATGCTGCCGTTGACGACGATGTTCGTGTTCGGCCCGTAGAGGCAGAACAGGTTGGGGAACTCCGGGATCGTCACCCC
>JAOBWO010000433.1 GCA_025463415.1 Acidimicrobiales bacterium
TGTGAAGCGCAGGCGGAGGTACCGCGCGGCGCGCCACGTCCGGTACGCGATCGATCCGTACCGCTGGCGAAATCGTTCCCGGGTGAGCTGGTGCAAGGACCGCGCGATCTCGGTGTGGGACCACAGCAGAGGGGTGTTGCCCAGCGCTTCGTTGTGCTCGACGGACCACTCCTCGGACAGCAGTGGGGGCAACTGGGCGCACATCGCGTCGGCCCGCTGCTCGGCGCGCTCCAACTCGCCGACGACGGCGAGCGCGGTCACCGCCCACCACGACACCGGGATGAATGCCCCCTCGAACGTCGATGGACCGTGCTCCACCCGTGGGTTGCGGCGGACGAACTGGCCCTCCTCGAGCGCAGCGATCGTCGCGTCCACGAACGCCCGGGCCTGGGCCGAACCTCGCGGGTAGAAGCCGTGGATGGCGGCGAGCAACGTCGCACCATCGGCGATGAACGGTCCGTCGAACCGCTGCGGGAGCATCTGCCGACCTTCGTCGAAGGCATCATCGACTCGCTGCCACGCTTCGTCGCGCGCACGCACCCATTCGGGGCGCCGGGCCCACGGACGGAACCGCCGGCGCAGGCGGAGGGCGATGTCGAGCCCGATCCATCGAGCCAACTCATCGGTCACGAGCAACGCCGGCTCGCGCAGCTCCCAGATCCCGCCGGTGGGCTCGAACGGAGCGAGCGCCAGCATCGTCGCCATCCGGTCGACGATGCTCCACGCGCGCGCCGTCATTCGTCCGCCGCCCTCGATGTGCACGCTGATCGCGTCGATGACCGTGGAGATCGAGTCGAGCTGACGCTGGTGCTTGGCTGCGTTGCCCACACGGATCGGGCGCGAGTCCGCCCAGCCGGCGACGCCGGCGACTTCGTGTTCGTCGGGCACGGTGTCGCCCGTTGTCGTGGTCATCGGCATGAGGTGGTCGCCATAGCGGCGCAACAGCGAATCGAGGAACTCCAGGTAGTCGCTCGCCGCTGCCTTTCGTCCGAGCAGCGAGGCGGTCGCGACGGCGTAAGCGGCGTCGCGCAGCCAGGTGTAGCGGTAGTCGAACTGGCGATCACCACCGGGATGCTCGGGCAGGCTCGTCGTCGGCGAGGCGACCGGCGCACCACTCGAGCGGTCGGTGAGCACGCGCAGGACTCGCAGCGCATCGACCGCTCGGGACGGATGGTGGTGCGGCAGCTGGATGTGGTCCAGGAACCGCTCCTCGTCCTCCAACGCGCTTCGCAACTGATCGATCCACATCGCGATCGAGCGAGGTGCAGCGGACGATGCGTCGCGGATCACGAGCCCCGTCCACGTCGCGCTGCCGACCGTGAGCGGCGTGACGAGGCACGCTCCATTCGCGTCGGTCAGGTGCTGACCGACGACGAACAGCTCGTTGGTGCACGCGCCCCGCTCGTCGGTGGTCCAGATCTCCACGGGCGCATCGAAGCCGCCCACGCGGAGGTGATGCTCGATCGCGATCGGCTCGCCGGATTGGACACGGGCGAGACGGACCAGCGCCGTCGACGAGCCGTCCTCCACGAGGCCGTCCCACAGCATCACCCGCCGTTCACCGAAGCGCACCGTCGTGCGCGCGGTCGGACCAGCGGGCTGACCGTCCCAGCTGGCGATCTGCGCGCCCGCCCAACGCGCGCCGGCACCGCGCGCGTCGAGCAGGGACCAGAGCGTCGGCGTCGCGTCGAAGCGGTCTCGGCACCACCAATCGATCTCTCCGTCGGGTCGGATCAGGGCGGCACCGGCGCCGAAGCCGAGCAAGCGGTGCGCACCGAGTGCGGGTCGGTGAGGTCCGTGAGGTCGGTGATGGTCCGTCACGCCGGCCGCTGGTAGTGCGGGAGCAGCTCGGCGGAGAGCATGTCGGCGAGTCGCTGCTGGTCGGGGCCGACCTGATGCAGATACACGGTGTCGTATCCGGCGCCGACGAAGCGATCGACCGCTTCCACGATCGGTTCGGGCCCACTGGCACACACGACGAGATCACCGATCGACTCGGGTCCCACCGCCTCGGCGACCGACTCGAAGTCCGCCGGTTTGGCGAGCTCGCCGAGCACGGTGGGTGGGATGACCCCGTTCGGCCACCACTCCCACGCCTGCCGGCGCGCAGCGTCGACGTCCGCAGCGATCGAGACGTGCAACTGGCCGAGGCACGGCTTCCCGGCGCCGCCGCTGCCACGGAACACGTCGACGACGTTCGGATCCGGTGCCACGCCGATCAGCCCGTCTCCGTGCTGGCCAGCCGACTTCGCGCTGAGCTTGCCGCTCGCTGCCACGTAGATCGGCGGGGCGGAGGCGGGCAGTGTCATCAGGGCCAGGTTCTCGACCGACCAGTGATCGCCCCGGTGGTTCACCGTGTCCCCGGCGAAGAGCCGGCGGATGACCTCGATGGCCTCCTCCAGCCACTGGCGTCGCTCGCCGGTGCGGCTCCAGCGCTCGCCGTACGGCTGCTCGTTCAACCGTTCACCGGCACCCACGCCGAGGAAGAACCGGTCCTCGAGCATCACCGCCGCCGTCGCAGCAGCCTGCGCGACCCCGATGGGGTGCTGCCGGTGCACCATCGCGGTGACGCCGGTGCCGACCTCGATCCGGTCCGTTGCGTGGGCGATGCCACCGAGGACCGTCCACACGTACGAGGCGTTGCTCTGGTGACGCGACCACGGCTGGAGGTGGTCGCTGATGATCGCAGTCTCGAGGCCGATCGACTCGGCGAGCACGGCGTGTTCGACGAGTGCGCGAGGATCGTGCTCCTCGCTGGACAGCCACCAGCCGAGACGCAGCGGACGGTCAGACATGGGGATCGCGTCCTCGGCCTGGAAAGCGTCGGAGGTCATTCGGACGCCCGTGGCTCGACGCCGATGTCGCGCAGCGCGGAGGCCAGCTCACGCGTGAAGAACGCGAAGAATCCCGCCTGGTCCGGCCCGACCTGGGTGATGAAGATCCGGTCGAACCCCGCGTCGGCGAACTCCTTGGCGGCGGCGACGATCGGTGCGGGGTCGGGACCGCACGGCATGTGCTCGGCAATCGCGTCAACGGTGACCAACTGGGCAGCCTGATCGAACAGTGCCGGAGTGCGCAGCTCCTGGGAGAGCTCGCCGGGCACACCGCCGGTGCGCCACAAGCGGTGGGCGAGCTCAGCGCACGCGCCCTTGTCGGTTCCCCAGCACACCTTCAGCGAGCCGTCCGCCGTGCCCTTGCCGCCGGCCTTGCGGTAGCGCTGCAGGAGCTCGGCGGAGGCAGAGGTGTTCATGTAACCGTCGCCGAGGCGAGCGGCCAGATCCGTGGCCTTCGGACCGAAGCCGCTCATCAAGACCTTGGGTGACGTCTCCGGGCGGGTGTAGATCCGCGCGTTCTCCACGGTGTAGTGCTTGCCGTGGTGCGTGGTCTCCTCGCCGGTCCAGAGCGTGCGGATCAGCTCGACTGCTTCCTCGAGGCGTTCCAATCGCTCGTCGGCCGTCGGCCACTTGTCGCCGAGGACGTGCTCGTTCAGGTTCTCGCCGGAGCCGACGCCGAGCTCGAACCGGCCCTCGAGCAACACCGCTGACGTTGCTGCGGCCTGAGCGATGACGGCGGGATGGACGCGCATCGTCGGACAGGTGACGGCGGTCGTGACGCGTTGCCGCGTCGCCATGGCGATGGCGCCGATCACGCTCCAGACGAACGGGCTCTGGCCCTGCTCGTC
Source organism: Acidimicrobiales bacterium (assembly GCA_025463415.1). Lineage (GTDB taxonomy): Bacteria > Actinomycetota > Acidimicrobiia > Acidimicrobiales > Ilumatobacteraceae > WLMZ01. The sequence goes on from JAOBWO010000433.1 coordinate 3,683, forward strand.
GAGCCACGGATGGAAGTGGTCAGAGATCCACAGCGAACCGATGCCTGCGTCCTCCGCCAGCCGGGCCTGCTGCACGAGCGCCAATGGCCCGTGCTCCTCACATGACAGCGCGTATCCGATCTCCATTGCGCGACCTCCTCGAGTCGGGCAATGGCCTTCCCGCTGCAGCGAGTTCGAGACATCGCGGGTTCGGAGTGCTCGAGAGCACCGCGACCCGACGACGCCCGCTGGCAGGTGAGCGCGAGGCGTCTGCGCTCAGCGGTCCACGGGGTCGTCGTCGCGGGCGAGGCTCGCCAGGACGCCGACGCTGTGTTCACGCGGCTTCTCGGTGACCCGGACGGTGCTCGTCGGCATGAGGGTGCCCGTCGAGGTCTCGCTGTCGGCGATGACGGAACAGTTGCGGCCTTGCGCCTTTGCCGCGTAGAGGGCATCGTCTGCGAGGCGGATGGCGTCTTCGAGGCTGGCGCATTGGTCGGCGGCCACGACCCCGTAGCTGGCGGTGAAGCCCGGGAGGTCGCTGGTCGAGAGCCGGGCGGCGAGTTCGAGACGCATCCGGTCGATGACCGCATTGGTATCGGTCGGGTCGAGCCCACTGAACGCAAACGCGAACTCTTCGCCGCCCCATCTGGCCATCAGGTCGTTCTGTCGCAGCGTGCTCTTGGCGATCTCGCAGAAGGTCTTGATCGCGCGGTCGCCGGTCTCATGGCCGTAGGTGTCGTTGACCCGCTTGAAGTGGTCGATGTCGGCCATCACCAACGCGAACGGCGTGTTGCTGCGCCGCATCGATCGGATCCGGGTCTGGAAGGTGCGCCGGTTGATCAGACCGGTGAGTGAATCGGTCGATGCCTGCTCGGACGTCCGGATCATGGTGCGCAACATGCCGATGCGCGCACCCGCCTGTGTCGACAGCATCGAGACCGCCTCGATCTCGGCGGGCGTCGGCGTCTGGTGTTCGGTGCCGACGGCGTGGATCACTCCCATGGCGCGTCCCATGAACGTCACCGGCACACACACGGCCGAACACGGCGCGACACCGCGGTTGCGCAGATGCGGGCATGCGTCCAGCGCCGTGCTGGAGGCGAACGTGACGGCAGAGCCGCTTCGAACCGCGACACACGAGAACGGCGACGCGACCGGGCATCCCGGGCCATCCGGGTTGTCGCCGGCGACCACGGCTTGTTCGAGGTTGGACTTGCTGTTGTCGGCGAGCAGCAGTTCCGAGGAACGGCCAGGAAGGACGTCGGCCAGGGTGAGCCCGACCACTTCGAGCGCCGTCGGTTCGTCGTCCGCCATCTCCAGGGCGCGCTGCACCTTGCTCGAGGTCTCCTGCCGGCGGTGCTCTGCCACGAGCGCCTGTTCGCGCAGCCTGAGCTTGCTCAGCATGCTGTTGAACGCTCGAGCCAATCGGCCGGTCTCGTCGTCGCCGTCGACATCGGCCTCAGCTTCGAGATCTCCGTCTGCGGCTCGCTCGGCAGCCTGCTGCACGCGATGCAGCGGATCCCGGATCAGCTTCGTGATGATCCAACTGGACATGACCATGACGATGAGTGCGACCAGTCCGAGCACGACCCCGAGGATGCGGGCTTCGTCCGACGTGTCGTGGAAGACGGTGACCGCAGACGCCCGGTTCGATTCGGCGATGGCGGCAAAGTGTGCTGCGTCGTCGGCCATGAAGCCGAACGCCAGCGATTCGGCGCCGAGGGTGAGGTTCCGCGCGAGCACCGGCTTGCCGGCCTGGAGCGCCTCCCAGATCAGTTGATCCGTTTGCAGGAACGTCTGGTAGCCGGTCGCGATCTTCTGGATGAGCGCCTGCGACACAGCGTTCCGCGCGCCTTGGCGAAGTGTCTGCAACGATGATTCGAACTGACCGGCCGCTTCGTCGAACGACTGATGCGTCGACGGCCATGCCAGGACGTACGCCTGCTGGGCGGCGCGAAGCTCTGACGCCGCGAAGCGCAGGTGGTCTGCCGCCTCTGACCGGGCCGCAGCGACCCTCACGATCTGATCGTTCGCTGCGCCCAAGCGCGCGACGGTGAGGAACAGGCATCCGATCACCAGCACGAGCACGCACGTCAACGCGGCGAATCCGTTGAACAGCTTGCGTCCCACCGGCAGATCGATGATCCGCTGACGGAAGGTCCGGGGCTCAGTCGAGGTGGCCATCGAGCGTCACCACCTCATCGCCGACCGCGATCGTCAGCGTCAGATCGCTGTCACCGGCGACGGCAACGTTGTTGCCGTAGTGGATGTCGAGCGCGCCGATCCCCACGTCCTGCATCAACGTCGGGGTGACGGCGATCCGCTCACCCGTCGATCTGTTCAGGATGTTGATCGAGGGCTTGACGTTCGAGAGGGGCATCCCTGTGGTTCTGTCGTAGATGTGCGCCTCGACATGTCGAACGTCGACCCCCAGCGGGTTGCCCACGCCCGAGATGATCAGTTCACCCACGGTCGGATGTTCCGTCTCCTCCTCGTGGCGGGTGAACATGTGTTCGCCGGGAAGCACGTTGGCCACGACGAAGTATCGAGCGGTGGTCGCGATCCGGGTCCAGCCCGCCGCAGACGCCACGTCCTGATCCGAAGTAGAGGGAGCGTCAGCCGACGAGTTCACCAGCCGACATCCGGACAGCACGACCGCCAGGGTCACAGCGGTCAGGACGCGGGGCCATCGTGCTCGCACGTCCTCTCCACCTGTCGCCACCAGCGTGTTGCTCATCGCCTGCCCTCGTTCTCGGCTCTGCACGGTCATCGACCGAAATTGCCGAAACCTTGAGGAACTCGGGCAGGTCGTCGAAGCGCCGCAGTGGCGGGCGGGCGTCTCGCGTCAGCGGGGCGCGAAGCGCTGGCCGGCATCGAGCCGGATCGTGCCACCGTTCAGCATCGGGTTCTCGATGATCGCGACGGCGAGCTTGGCGTACTCGTCGGGTCGCCCCATCCGCTTCGGGAACGCAGCGTCCTTCACCAGCACGTCCGCGAACTCCTCCGGGATCCCCGCCGTGATCCCGGTCGAGAACAAGCTCGGCGCTATCGCCACCGCGCGGATGCCGAGGCTGCCGAGGTCGCGCGCCATCGTCAACATCATTGCCGCGATGCCACCCTTCGCGGCCGAGTACGCGACCTGACCGATCTGACCCTCGAACGCCGCGATCGATGCCGTGTCGATGATGACACCGCGCTCGCCGTCTGCGTTGGGCTCGTTGCGGCTCATGTGCTCAGCCTGGAGCCGGTTGAGATTGAAGGTGCCGATCAGGTTCAGCTCGATCGTCCATCGGAACAGGGCGATCGCATGCGCGCCCTCCTTGCCGACCGTCTTGGCGGCCTTGCCCCCACCGGCGGTGTTCACGGCGATGTGGATCGCACCGTGGGCTTCCACGGCTGCAGCGAGCGATGACTCGACGAGTGCATCGTCGAGCACGTCGCACTCGTGGAAGGTTCCCCCGATTGCCTCGGCGACCTCCGGACCCTTGGTGCCGGGCAGGTCCAAGATGGCCACGCGTGCACCCATGGACGCAAGGCGCTCTGCTGTGGCCCGAGCCATTCCGGACGCACCGCCGACCACGACTGCCACCGAACCCGAGATCTCCACTTCGACTCCTCCTACGCCCCGCGTCCCGCCAAGGTAGTGACTGACTTCGACCGATGGCGAGCCGAGTTCCGGCCCCACGGCGACGTGCGACGTTCCATTCGGTGTCGAGGAGCGCTACAGGGATCGCCGGGTGGATGGCTGACGGTTCACTCGCAGTCGGGACGGGTACCGACTGGGGCATGGCGCGCCCCGTGTGGTCAGGATCGATCAGCTTCGGTTTGGTGAACGTCCCTGTGCAGGCGATGGCGGCAGTGCGCGATCACGACGTGCACTTCCATCAGCTCGACCGCAAGTCCGGCGCACGCGTGCGCAACAAGCACGTCTCGGAGAAGACGGGGCGTGAGGTCGCAGCCGACGACATCGAGATGGGATTCGAGGTGAGCAGCGGGCACTACGTCACGTTCGAGAAGGACGAGCTCCACGATCTCCGCCCCGCCTCCACCCGAGCGATCGAGGTGACCGACTTCGTCGCGCTCACCGAGATCGATCCGATCTACTACGAGCGGACCTACTGGCTCGTCCCCACCGACGAGGCTGCGGCAAAGCCGTACCGGTTGTTGCTGTCGGCGATGGAGCAGCGCGATCGTGCCGCGATCGGGACCGTGGTCATGCGCAACAAGGAGTACCTCACCGCCATCCGCCCCTTGGACGGCGCGTTGGCGATGTCGACCATGCGGTTCGCCGACGAGATCGTTCCACGCGCCGAGATCGACGGCATGCCGCGACGGGCCAAACCCGATGCCAAGCAGTTGCGGATGGCCGAACAACTGATCGAAGCACTGTCCGCCGACTGGCATCCGTCCGACTACCACGACACCTACGCCGAAGAGCTGCGGCGGCGGATCGCCGCGCGCGACAACGGCAAGCACGAGCCGGTCGCCGCCACGTCAGAGGCCGATGACGGCAAGATGCTCGACCTCATGAAGGCACTGGAGGCCAGCGTCGAAGGCGCCAAACACCGGCGCGCCCCAGCGCGACGCAAGGCGGCCAAGAAGGTCCCCCGCAGCGCCTGACACAGCGTTGCCCGAACCCGCGCATCGCAGCACTCCGAGTCCGATCAGGGAGCGCAGTCGTTCCCGGCTCGAACACCGACTCACCGAGTGGGCGGTGGGGACACCGTCTGCCACGGCGGCTTGTGCGCCAGCGTGTTCCGGAAGTAGTCGGCCAACGTCAGCTCGGTTGCCGCAGCTTCGTCGATCACCACGGTCACCGTGGGGTGCAGCTGGATGGCCGATGCCGGGCACATCGAGGTGAGCGGTCCCTCCACCGCACGCGCAACCGGAGCGGCCTTGCCGGCTCCCGTTGCGATGAGGACGAGGTGGCGGGCATCGAGGATCGTGCCGATTCCCTGGGTCACCACGTGGCGGGGCACGTCGTCGAGCCCGTCGAAGAACCGAGCGTTGTCGTGCCGGGTCTGGTCGGTGAGTGTCTTGATCCGAGTGCGCGACGCCAGCGACGAGGTCGGTTCGTTGAACCCGAGGTGACCGTCGCCGCCGATGCCGAGCAGCTGCAGATCGACACCGCCGGCGGCGCGGATGTCCGCTTCGTACTGTGCGCAGGCCGCCTCGAGAGCACCTCCTACCGCGGTGCCCCCGGGGACGTGCACGTTGCGCGGGTCGATGTCGACCTGTCCCGCGAAGTGCGTTTCGATGAAGGCCCGGTACGACTCGGGATGGCCGACCGGCAGGCCGATGTACTCGTCGAGCAGGAACGCCGTCGCCGCGGCGAAGCTGACGACACCCGCACGATGACGGCGAACGAGCTCGGCGTAGGTGCCGAGCGGCGAGCTGCCCGTCGCGAGACCGAGCACGACGTCCGGCCGCGTGGACAAGAGCTGCTCGATGGAGTCGGCGACGAACCGGGCGACGGCACCGGGATCGGGCAGGATCACGACTTCCACGACGACCCCCCGGCACGCACCGCATCGCATCGACCGGTGGGGTCGAAGGCGACGATGCCCGCCACGATCGTGATCAGCACCCGCCCTTCGTCGTCGAGCACGACGACATCCGCCGCGCATCCTGCGGACAGCTGCCCGATCTCGGAGCGTCCCGCAAGTCGGGACGGAGTCGACGAGGCCGCGACCGTGGCAGCAGCGAGGCTGCACCCGGTGAAGGCCATCAGGTTGCGCACCGCCTCGTCCATGCCCAGCACGCTGCCGGCCAGAACTCCGCCGTCGGTTCGCGCTCCGCCGTGTCCGACGGTGACCGACGTGTCGCCGAGCATGAAGCTGCCGTGCGCCAGGCCGAGCGCGGCCATGCAGTCGGTCACGAGTGCCGTCCGTTCGGGACCCAGCAACCTCCACGCCATCCGGACCATGATGGGATCGACGTGCAGTCCGTCGGCGATCAGGCCGACGATCAACGCGGCAGTCTGCCCGTCGCCGGCCAAGACGGCGCCGGCGGGACCCGGATGGCGGGCGCTGAGTGCCCCCATCGCGTTGAACAGGTGCGTCACTCCGCTGAGGCCCGCGGATGCAGCAACGGCCAGCTCGCGTGGACCTGCGTCGGTGTGGCCGGCGCAGACGATGATGTTGTGGCGAGCGAGCTCGGCGATCACCGTTGGACCGTCTGGCAGCTCCGGAGCGAGCGTCACCATCGCGGGTCGGTGACCAGCACACCACCCGGCCACCTCGTCCAGCGACGGTGGCCGCAGGTGGCGCACGGGGTGTGCCCCTGCTCGCTCCGGCGCGAGGAACGGTCCTTCGAGATGGACACCCAGCGACTTCGCCGAGGTCGACCGGAGTGATGTGGTTGCCAACACCTCGAGCGCGCGAAGGGTGTCATCGAGCGCGGAGGTGATCACGGTCGGCATGAACGACGTGACACCGGTGCGCGGGAGGAAGGCGGCGACCTCGTCGAGACGTTCGGGCTCGGTGGTCAGATCCACGCTCATCGCTCCGTTCACCTGGAGGTCGACGAAGCCGGGCAGGACCGAACATCCCTTGACGTCGACGACCGTGGCCTCGCCGGCACACGCCGGTCGGGCTCCGTCGACGATGACCGATCCTTCGATGACGACGTCTCGAACGCTCAGCCGGTCGCCATCGTGCGCTGCCCCGCCGCGGAGGACGAGGCTCGAGCCGGCGCTCATCCGGCGCGGTCGAGCGAAGCCGCGTACGCCGACCGAACGGCGCCGATCGCGCCGAGCGGCACGCTCGGTTCGATGATGCGCATGCGTGCACCCACGTTCAGGGAGGCGAGAAAGCCCGAGTTCCGGCCGTCGAACGCGAGTCGCTCGGCGATCGCGTCGCACAGCGGCTGACCCATCGCAGCGACGCCGCCACTGAGCACGATCACTTGCGGATCGAGGGTCAAGGCCAACATCAAGACCGCCGTGCCGAGGCCGCCGATGACGCCCGACCAGATCTGCCGCGCAGCGTCGTCACCGGCGGTCACCGCACGCAGGAGGTCGATCGCTGCCCCGCCACCCGGCGTCGGCCACATCCGCTCGATCGCCGAGCCGGACGAGATCGCTTCGATGCAACCCGTCTGACCACACGCGCAACGCGGCCCGGCGGGGTCCACGGGGATGTGCCCGATCTCGCCGGCGACGTGGTGGCTGCCGCGCTGCAGCCGACCGCGCTGCACGTAGCCGGCGGCGATTCCCGTGCCGATGCTGAGGTAGGCGAGGTCGTCGACGGTCTCACCTCCCGCGGCAAGGCACCAGTCCGCACCGAGCGCGGCAGCCCGCACGTCGTTCTCGACGTTGACGGGCCGGCCCAGCTCGCTCGCGAGACGGGCTCCGAGTGAGAGCGGCTCGCTGCCGATGCCCACGTTGACGGCGAACCGGACGGTGCCCGAGAGCGGGTCGACGGTGCCGGGGATGCCGACACCGATCGCATCGATGTCGCCGATCCGCCGCCCGGACGCGACCAGCAGTGCTCGAGCAGCCGCCAGCGCCGTCGCGACGACGTGATCGTTGCCTGGTTCGGTCGGCATGACGTTGCTGGCGATGACGGCACCGTCGGCGGCGACCAGGGCTGCCTTGGTGGACGTGCCCCCGATGTCGATCCCGATGCCCATCCCTGGAAGCTCGCTCTTGGTTCCTGTCGACCGGATCATGCGAGTGCACCTGTCGGCCGACTCCGACGGCGCAATGACGGGCCCGCTGGGTCGAAGCAGTGCACCGCCGTTGGATCGATGTACAGCGCGATCGAATCGCCGGGACGGCATGTGGAGTGTGCCGGCAACTTGGTGACGAGGTTGGTGGGTGTGTCCACCAACTCGTGCTGGTCGCTCGCCGCGGCGAGGGTCTCGATGATCTGCGCGGATTTCACCAGCCCGACGACCCGGGTGTGCACGATGACCTCCGAGCCGAGCTCCTCGACGAACTCCACCGTGCCGTCCAGCTGCGGCGAGCCTTCCACGGTCGGAGACGCCGTGACCGCCTCGGCGCGCACCCCGACGGTGATGTCGCGACCGACCCATGAGTCGATGTCCTCGATCAGGACGGACGGGTCGAGCGGCACCATCACGCCGCACATCGCCGCGACGAGTCCGCGGCCGTGCCGTTCGACGGTCGCCGGGAAGAAGTTCATCGACGGTGATCCGATGAACGCGGCCACGAACAGGTTGGCCGGGTGATCGTAGAGGTCTCGCGGGGTGTCGCACTGCTCGATCTCACCGCCGTTCAGCACGGCGACGCGGTCACCCATCGTCATCGCCTCGACCTGATCGTGGGTGACGTAGATGGTCGTCGTGCGGAAGCCGCGTTGCAGCCGCGAGATCTCGGCGCGCATCTGGACGCGCAGCTTGGCGTCGAGGTT
>JAOBWO010000442.1 GCA_025463415.1 Acidimicrobiales bacterium
CAACCTCAAGGACCAAGGGGTCGGCGCGATCTGGCCGTACCTCGGTGGCGCCCACGAGGCAGTCGTGAAGCTGTCCAACGAGGCCGGCATCATCACGATGAGCGCGGGTTCGTCGAAGGCATGCGAGCGCACCGACCTGAAGTACGACATCGCTGTCCGCTTCGATGCCGGTGACTACCTCGACACGATCCTCAACGAGATCCTCGCGGGCAAGCTCAAGCGTGGCGAGACCCGTGCGTTCCACGTCGGTGTCGATCCGCAGGGTGGCGCAGTCATCTGCCACCCGACCCCGGAGGAGACGGCCGCGATGAAGACGGCCTACAACGACATCGCCGACGGCAGCCTCGCTGCCGCCTTCGGTGCAGTCAAGGCCAAGGCCTACGCGTCTTGACGATTGCGTCGGACGGGGTGGCGGCTTCGGCCGCCACCCCCTCTGTGCTCCTCTCGGGCATCACCAAGCGCTATGGCCCCGTCGTCGCGTGTGACGGGGTGGACCTCGCCCTGCACCCGGGACGGATCCACGGCGTCCTCGGTGAGAACGGGGCGGGCAAGTCCACGCTGATGAAGATCCTGATCGGGCTGATCCAGCCCGACGAAGGCTCGATCGCCGTCAACGGTGATGCCGTGCGCATCTCAGATCCTGTCGCCGCGTCCAACCTGGGGATCGCGATGGTGCACCAGCACTACAGCCTCGTTGAACCGCTCACCGTCTGGGAGAACGTCGTCCTCGGTGAACGCGCTCGGCTGAACCGCGAGCAGGCCTGCACGCGTGTTGCCGCGCTGAGCGATCGCTACGGCCTCGGCGTCGATCCACTGGCTCGCGTCTCGGAGCTGACCGCCGGCCAACGGCAGCGCGTGGAGATCATCAAGTGCCTCCGTCGCGAGCCGCGCATCATCGTCTTCGACGAGCCGACCAGTGTGCTGACCCCGGCGGAGAGCGAGCACCTGTTCTCCGTGCTGCGCGTCGTCGTGGTCGACGAAGGCCGTACCGTCGCCCTCGTCTCGCACAAGCTGGACGAGATCCTCCACGCGACGGACGAGATCACGATCATGCGCGGGGGACGTGTCGTCGGCCGCTCGCGCACCAGCGAGGCCACGGCCTCCAGCCTGGCGCAAGCCGTGGTAGGTCGTCCCGTGTCGCTGCGCTCCGAGGCCGCCGCGCTCGGCCTGATCGAGACCGTTGCGGCGACCATCACAGATGGCGAAGCGCCCGACGACAAGCCCCAACGCGTGGCCACTGCCGCTCCCGTCGTGCTCGAGGTGCGCAACGCGACGGTGCTCGACGTCGACGGCCATGCGCTCCTCGACGACTTCTCGATCACCGTGCGCGCCGGCGAGATCGTCGGCCTCGCCGGGGTGGAGGGCAACGGGCAGCGGGCCCTCGCCGACATGTTGTCCAGCCTCGTCGACCTGCGTTCGGGTGAGGTCCTCGTCGACGGTGCGGTGGTCGACCTCGGTCGTCCCGGTGCGCTCCGCCGCTGCGGCATCGGGATCATCCCCGAGGACCGGCACGACTCGGGTTGCGTGCTCGATCTCTCCGTGGCCGAGAACCTCGTCCTCACCGACCTGCACGCGGTCAGCGGGCACGGGCTCCTCGACCGGCGCTTGATCGATCGTCGCGCCGCCGAGCTGATGCTCGCGTTCGAGATCCAGGCGCGCTCGTCCGCCGCTCCGATGCGCTCCCTCTCCGGTGGAAACCAGCAACGGGTGGTGCTCGCCCGCGAGCTCTCCGCTCGCCCGAAGGTGCTGATCGCTGCCCAGCCGACCCGCGGCCTCGACGTGGGCGCGATCGAGTACATGAGCGCGAGGCTTCGCGCAGCCGCCGAGTCCGGCATGGGGATCCTGTTGATCTCGACCGAGCTGGAAGAGGTGCTCACCCTGTCTCACCGGATCTGCGTCATCCACGCCGGCAGGATCGTCGGCGAGATGAGCCACCGCGATGCCGACCTCGAGCGCCTCGGCCTGCTCATCGGCGGAGTCGCCGCATGACGTCGTCCGCGACGCCGAACGCGATCCCGACCGCGACCTCGCCACTCGACGCGCGCGCACCCGGCAACGCACGCGTGCGACGCGTGGCGGGCGCGCTGCCGATCGCCGGCCAGTACCTCATGTCGATCGCCGTCTCGCTCGCGCTCTGTGCCCTCCTCGTCGAGGTCACCGGCGGATCGCCCGGCAAGGTCCTCTCCGCATTGCTCGACGGCAGCGTACGCTCGCCCGGCTCGTGGGGCCTCACCCTGTCGACCGCGGCGCCACTGCTCGTCGTCGCCGCCGGCACGATCGTTGCTGCAAAAGCGGGCCTGTCGAACATCGGCCAGGAGGGTCAGCTGCTCCTCGGATGCGCGGCGGCTGCGTTCATCGGCACCCGGGCCGACCTGCCCGCACCCCTCGTGATCACGCTCTCGTTCCTGGGCGCGATGGTGCTCAGCGGGCTGTGGGCCGGCCTTGCCGCGTTGATGAAGTTCACCCGCAAGGTTCCCGAGGTGATGTCCACGCTGCTGCTCGGCTTCGTCGCCGCACAGATCACCACGTTCGGGCTGACCAAGAAGTGGTTGCTGCTGGCCACGAAGAACACCTCTCGCGTCAACAACGGCGAGCAGCTCCCCGACCGGGCCAAGATGCCCACCTTCACGCTGTTCGGCAACCAGGTGTCGTGGGGTGTCGTGATCGCGCTGGTCGTGACGATCGTGATCTCCTTCGTGCTCGGCCGGACCACGATCGGCTTCCGGTTGCGGATGCTGGGGCTCAACTCGCGCACGGCTCGTCGCGCCGGCGTCTCGGCCGCAGTCGTCGGTGGTGGCGCCCTCATTGCGTCCGGGGCGGCGGCCGGTCTGGCCGGCGGGCTCTGGATGACCGGCGGCTCCGCCGGTGACCGGTTCACGTCGAACGTGTCCTCGAACATCGGCTGGCAGGGACTGCTCGTTGCTCTACTGGCTCGCGACCGCGCCTCGCTGGCGATCCCCATGGCGTTCGTGTTCGCCGCGTTGCGGACGGGCAGCAGCTTCCTGGCGGCCACCGGCGTGGACCGTCGGATCACCGACGTGGTCCAGGCGATGCTCGTCCTGGCCTTGCTCGTGCCGCCCGCGATCGCCGCGGTCCAACGTCGCCGCCGAGGTACAGAGGGCGCGTCATGAGCATGATCGCGTTCGGGGGCTCGATCCTCGATGTGCTGTCGTCGAACTCGACGTACTCCTCCACGATGCGGTTCGCTGCCACGCTCGTGTTCGCAGCGACGGGGGAGTGGATCGCCGAGCGTGCGGGCACGATGAACATCTCGCTGGAGGCGATGATCCTAACCGCAGCGTTCACCTCGGCGCTCGGATCCGACCTCACCGGGAACGTCTGGGTGGCCCTGCTGTTCGGTCTCGCCGGTGGCTTCCTGGTCGCGCTGATCCAGGGCGTGATGTCCCACCGCTTCGGCGCGAACCAGTTCGTCGTCGGGCTGACCCTCAACGTCCTGGCCGTCGGCCTCACCGCGTTCATCGCGGCAGAGGTCAACCCCGTGGTCAAGCGGGCCGGCACGATCCGCATCCCGCTGCTGGCGCGCATCCCCCTCGTCGGTGAGGCCCTCTTCGCGCAGTCGTGGATCCTGTACTTCCTGTACCCCTTGATCCCGTTCGCATGGTGGGCCGTGTACCGCACCCGGTGGGGGTTGGATCTGCGCTGTGCCGGCGAGAACCCGCAGGCGGCTGACGTCAGTGGCATCGACGTCAACAAGCGCCGGCGCCAGGCGGTCTACGTGTGTGGGCTGTGCGCCGGATTCGCCGGCACCTACCTCACCATCGGACAGGTCGGCAGCTTCGGTGCAGACGGCGTCAGCGGTCGTGGCTTCATCGCCCTCGCGGCGGTCATCTTCGGGGGCTGGGTGCTGAAGGGCGCGGTGGGCGGCGCGGTCGTGTTCGGGTTCTTCCTGGCCTTCGGCTCGGTGTTCCAGGCGCTCGGCTACCAGGCCAACCCGCAGGTGCTCGGCGCACTGCCGTACGTGATGGCGATCGCGACGATGATCCTGTTCGCTCGCCGCGGCCGCCAGCCGGCCGCCCTCGGCCGACCGTTCGTGCGCGGCCTCACCTGACCCGCGTGGACGTCACCACGGACTGGCCGGATGCCAGCACCCTGCTCGACCGGTACCGCGCCGGCGCACTCACGCCGAGCGAGGCGATCACGAGCTCCCTGGCGGCGATCGACCGCGACGACCCGGCCATCGGCGCGATCTGGGCCGTCGACTGCGAGGGTGCACACGTCGCCGCCGCGGAGTCGGCGCGCAGGTTCGCGTCCGGCACGTCTCGGCCGCTCGAAGGGCTCCCGATCGTCGTCAAGGATCTCCTCGACACGGCGGGAATGCGCACCACCGGCGGATCACGCTGGTACGCCGACCGGATCCCCACCGCCGACGCGGACGTCGTCGCCGACGTTCGACGCGCCGGAGCCATCGTGATCGCGAAGACGGCGACCTTCGAGCTGGGCTGCGGTGACGAGGGCATCCCGTTCGGCACGGTCCGCAACCCGTGGGACCTGCGCTGCACCACGGGCGGATCCTCGGCGGGCTCGGCGGCAGCCCTCGCAGCTGGGTTCGCGCCGCTGGCACTGGGCACCGACACGGGTGGATCGATCCGGATCCCGGCGTCGTTCTGCGGCGTCGTCGGCCTCAAGCCCACGCTCGGACGCCTGTCGTGCACCGGTCTGCTCGGCCTCTCCGCCACGCTCGACACACCGGGCCCGATGGCGCGAACCGCCGCCGACGTGGCGTTGCTGCTCGCGGCGCTCACAGGATCCGTCTCCACGCCGGCGCTCGAATCGTTGTCCGGCGTGCGCATCGGCGTCGCACGACCGTGGTTCTGCGACGTGCTCGATGACGACGTCGCCGAGGCGTTCGAGCAGGCGCTCGGCGTCCTGCGTTCGTCGGGCGCAACCGTCGTCGAGGTCGCGATCGTCGGGGCCGAGGAATCGCCGGCCACCAGCTTCTTCATCACACTGCACGAGGCTGCAGCGCTGTATGCCGACGCGCCCGTCCAGCTCTTGTCGACGTCGTTCGCGGATCGGCTGCGCGACGGCGCGTCGATCACTGCCGACATGTACGCGGATGCGCTGCTGAGCCGGCGCAAGCTGATCGCCGCCGCGCTCGACGCGTTCGGCACCTGCGATGCGATCGTGGTCCCGGCATCGGTCTCCACCGCGCCGCCACTCGACGAACTGGACCGGCCCGTCGCAGGTGTGCCGCGCACGTGGGGCGAGGTGACCGCGCGCACGATGGCGATGTGGAACGTCACCGGCCTCCCGGCCGTCAGCGTGCCCATCGGCCTCGGGGTCGACGGCCTACCGATCGGCATGCAGATCGTCGGCCGGGCGATGGACGACGAGCGGTGCCTCGAGATCGCCGCCGCGTACCAGCAAGTCACCGGTCACCACCTGCTCCACCCACACTCCACATACCCCCCACACCCGCGAGGAACGGCGCCCTGATGGAACACGTCTACGACTTCGCCGAGCACGGCCCCGGCACCAACCAAGGCCTCCTGTCGCAGCTCGTCGTACCCCGTCCGATCGCGATGGTGTCGACGCGTGATGCGTCCGGTCGCGGCAACCTCTCACCCTTCAGCTACTACCTCCCGATCACCGGCGACCCCCCGCTGATCGGCATCACGTTCGGGATGCGCGAGTCGGACGGGCAGACGAAGGGTTCGTACGAGAACCTGATCGCGAGCGGCGACTTCGTCGTCAACGTCTGCTCCGAGGTGTTCGCCGAGCACATCGAGAGCATCGCCAGGGAGTATCCGCACGGTGTCGACGAGGCTGCCCTGCACGGCTTCGAGTGGATCGACTCGCGCCGCGTCAGTTCTCCGTCGGTGGCCGAGGCACCGGCGCGGTTGGAGTGCGTCGTCCACCAGACGATCGCGCTCGGAAGCGACCTCGCCCCCGTCGTGCTCGTGGTGGCGGAGGTGATCTGCGCTGTCATCGACGACAGCGTTCTGGCCTCGCCCGATCTCGAGCACCCACGGATCGATCTCCTCGCGCTGGCCCCGATCGGCCGGTCCGGAGCACGCAGCTTCCTGCGCGCGATCCCCGATGCCGTGTACCACCAAGAGCGCGTGCCGTACATGCCCACCGACGTGCCGTCGGAACTGTGAAGGCGCTGCTCTACCGCGAGACCGGTGGGCCGGACGTGCTCGAATACGTCGACGTCGCCGATCCGCAACCGGGTCCACGCGACGTCGTCGTCCACGTCGCAGCCGCGGCGCTGAACCACCTCGACGTCGTTCAGCGCAACGGGTGGTTCCTGATGGACGGGTTCACCCTGCCGCACATCGCCGGCATGGACGTGGCGGGCACGATCGTCGCCGTCGGCAGCGACGTCACCCACGTGCGAATCGGTGAACGAGTCGTGATCGATCCGTCGTTGGCCGAGGTCCCTGAGGGTTCGACGCTGGCCGGACGTGGCGATCTGTACGGCGCGCTCGGCGTGATCGGCGCGAACGCTGACGGCGGGTACGCCGAGCTGTGCCTGGCACCGGAGACCCACGTCCACGTGATCCCGGAGCACATCACCGATCACGTCGCCGCATCGTTCCCGTCGGCGTGGCTCACTGCCCACCACGCGCTGTTCGACCGCGGCAATCTCAGCGCCGGTGAGACGGTGATGATCCACGCGGCCGGCAGCGGTGTGTCGACTGCGGCCATCCAGCTCGCCAAGGCGCACGGCGCGACTGTCCTCGCCACGGCGGGCACGGCCGAGAAGTGCGAGGCCGCGCTCGCGCTCGGCGCCGACTTCGCCTCGACGAACCGCGACGTCGACATCACGGGTTGGGCGCGCGAGGTCACCGATGGCGCGGGCGTCGACATGGTGTTCGACCACGTCGGCCCGGCGTTGTTCGCGCCGTCGCTCTTCGCGCTGAAGCCCCGGGGCCGGCTGGTCAACTGCGGCAACACCAGCGGCGACACCGCCATGATCGGATCGCTCGGCCACCTGTTCCACATGGGCATCTCGATCATCGGCTCCGACCCGTACCGCTACAGCGAGTTCGGCGCAGTGTGGCGCGAGTTCACCAGCGGGAACTTCCACACACCGATCGACAGCGTCTTCGCGCTGGCCGATGGTGCAGCTGCGCAGGACAAGATGCTGCGCGGCGACTTCTTCGGCAAGATCCTGTTGGAGCCCTGACGTGGCGGACTCACCGTTCCCCGAGCTGAAGAAGACGCACACGATGTCTCGCATGGGCCGGCCGTGGCGGGACTTCAAACCACCGCCGTCGGGACCCGTGTGGGGGATCATCCAGGGCTTCGGCTCGTACTGGATGCTCGTCGCGGCCATCGAGCTCGGCGTCTTCGACGCGCTGGAGTCGGGCGGTCCGACGGCCGGCGGACCACTCGCAGCCCGGCTCGACGTGTCCGAGCGGCACCTCGTGCACCTCCTCGACGCAATGGTGTCGTTCGGGTTCCTGGACCAGGTCGACGAGGTCTACGCGCTGACCGAGACCGCCGAGCGCTACCTGTGCACCGACGGCGCGGCGTCGATGGCCGGCCTGGTCTCGATCGCCCCGGGACCGCACCAGAACTGGACCCGCCTCGCCGACACGGTGCGCACCGGGCACGTGGCGACGCCGATCGAGGACCACCCAGCCGCCTTCTACCGGCCCCTCGTGCAGGCGACGTTCCCGACCCAGCTGCGCGTCGCCGGACGGCTCGGCGCTGCGCTCGGTTGGGCGCGCCGGCCAGGGCTGCGCGTCCTCGACCTCGGAGCCGGTCGCGCGCCGTGGGCGATCGGCATCCTCACCCTGTCCGCTAGCTCGACCGCGGTGGTCAACGATCTCGCCGAGGTCCTCGAGCTCGCCGCCGAGACCGTCGCTGCTCACGGGGTCGGTGACCGGGTGGAG
>JAOBWO010000481.1 GCA_025463415.1 Acidimicrobiales bacterium
GCACTGACCAACGGGCCGGTCACCGAGATCTTCGACGAAGCGGTCATCGACGACCACGCCCTGTTCCCGAGCGCGATGCCCGTGCGGCGCGAGAGCAGATTCAACGCGTGGGTCACGATCCAGATCGGGTGCGACAACTCCTGCGCGTTCTGCATCGTGCCCGCGGTGCGCGGCGAGGAGATCAGCAGACCGTTCGACGACATCGTCGCCGAGGTCGAACTGCTGGCCGGCGAGGGCGTCACCGAGATCACCCTGCTCGGCCAGAACGTGAACAGCTACGGCCGCGACATCACCCTCGCTGAACGCCGCGGCGGCGACGCCGACGTGCGCATCCGCCCGTTGTTCTCCGAGCTGCTGCGCGCCGTGGGCGCGGTCCACGGCATCCGCCGGGTGCGCTTCACCAGCCCGCATCCGAAGGACATGCGCGCCGACACCTTCGCGGCCATGGCCGAGACGCCGAGCGTGTGCGAGCACCTGCACTACCCGCTGCAGGCCGGCTCCGACCGTGTCCTCGCCGCGATGCACCGTGGCTACACCGCCGACCGGTACCTCGAACGGCTCGCAGAGGCCCGGCGGATCATGCCCGACCTCGCCGTCAGCACCGACATCATCGTCGGTTTCCCGGGCGAGACCGAAGCCGACTTCGAGCAGACCCTGGCGGTCGCGGCGGCCGCGGAGTTCGACTTCGCCTTCACGTTCATCTTCTCGCCGCGGCCGGGCACCGAGGCCGCGACGATGGAGGACCGCTTCGTCGATCCGCTCGTCGCCGGGCGGCGCTTCGATCGGCTGAAGCTGGTGGTCGAGCGCAGCGCCCTGCTGCAGCACCGCAACCGGATCGGCCGCGTCGAGGAGGTGCTCGTCGAAGGCCCGTCGCGCAAGAACCCGAATATCACCACCGGACGCACCCGGCAGAACAAGCTCGTCCACTTCACGAGCCCCGCTCCGCTGCGAAGCGGTGCGTATGCCCGCGTGCAGATCGTGTCTGCTGCGCCGCACCACCTCGGCGGTGAGCTCGTCGAGGTGCTCGCCGAGCCGGTCCACCGGATCCGCATCCCCGTCACCGCCGGCTGACGGCTGACGGCCCAGAACAGCAGCACGGAGGCGGCGACGATGGGCGCGCGGCAGATCGTCATCCTCGGCCCCACGGCGAGCGGCAAGAGCGATGTCGCGATGGCTCTGGCGTCGGCGCGGGGCGATGTGGAGATCGTCGCGGTCGACGCGATGCAGGTCTACCGGTGGATGGACATCGGGACGGCCAAGCCGTCGAGCGCAGACCGGCTGGCCGTCCCGCACCACGGCATCGACCTCGTCGACCCCTCCGAGCAGTTCACGGTGGCTGCCTTCCAGACGGCAGCGCGAGCCGCGCTGGACTCCATCGAGGCGGCGGAGCACATCGGTGTGCTCGTCGCGGGAACGGGGCTGTACCTCACGGCGGTCATCGACGACCTGACCCTGCCGGGGGAGTGGCCCGACGTGCGCGCCGAGCTGGAGGCCGAGCCCGACCTGGCCGCGCTCCACGCCCGGCTCACCGCGTTGGACCCGGAGGCCGCGGCACGGATCGAACCCGGCAACCAGCGTCGGCTCGTGCGTGCGCTCGAGGTGTGCATCGGGAGCGGCCGACCGTTCAGCGCCTTCGGTCCGGGCACCTCGGCCCACCCGCCGATCGACACGCCCCAGATCGGGTTGCGCTGGCCGCGCGACGTGCTGACAGCGCGCATCGCGGTGCGCGTGCAGCAGATGATCGAGCGCGGGTTGGTCGACGAGGTCGCCGGCTTGTTGCGCCGCCCCGGCGGCCTGTCACGCACGGCCCGGCAGGCGCTGGGATACAAGGAGTTGATCGACCTCGTCGAGTCGGGCGCCGTGTCGGATCAGAGTCGGCTGGACAAAGCGGTGGCGGACATCGTGCTGCGCACGCGACAATTCGCCGTCCGGCAGGAGCGGTGGTTCCGCCGAGACCCACGCATACGCTGGGTCGACATCGTCGCCGATCCGGTCGCCGAAGTGCTGCCCATCGTGCAGGAGCTGCTCTGATGTTCACCCTCACCAAACACCACGGCCTCGGCAACGACTTCCTCGTGTGCGACACCGCTCAGGTGGCCTCGGCTCCGTGGGCCGATCTCGCCCGGCAGTGGTGCGATCGTCGGCGTGGCGTCGGTGCCGATGGCCTGCTGTTGCTGACGATCATCGACGATCTCGAGCTGTCGATGGTGCTCCACAACGCCGACGGGAGCCGCGCAGAGATGAGCGGCAACGGCATCCGCTGCCTCGCTCAGGCCGCGTTCCTCGCGCAGCGGCGCACGGACCCGGTCACGTATTCGATCCACACCGACGCCGGTCTGCGCACCGTGGCGGTCGAGCCCGTCGATGCGGTCACCGTGCAGGCCAGTGTCAGCATGGGGGCCGTCACCGACCTGGATGAGCCGCACGGCTGGGCGGCCATCGGTGCCGACCCGATGCGTCCCGTGCTCCACCTCAGCACCGGCAACCCGCACACCGTCGTTGGCGTCGACGACGTTCGCGCGGTGGATCTGCTCACCCTCGGCCGTCAGGTGCCACACATCAACCTCGAGATCATCGAGCCAGGGCCGGAGACCTCGGGCATCACGATGCGCGTTCACGAGCGCGGTGCCGGGATCACCGAAGCGTGCGGCACCGGAGCATGCGTCAGTGCCTGGGCCGCGGTCCACTGGGGCCTCGCCCACCCGAAGGACGGCGAAATTCTCGTGCACATGGACGGCGGAGATGCAACAGTTCGTCTGCATCAGCCCGAACCCGGGCATGTCACCCTCGTCGGACCAGCGGTGCTGGTGGCTCATCTGCAGATCGCCGCACCCACCCCCTCAGCAACCACCACCACCGAGACCAAGACAGCAGGTTCATGACCACTCCGTACCAAGAGGCCCTCGGGTCGACGCTGATCGAACGCACCAAGCGCGAGCGCATCGTGCTGGTCAGCGTGGCGCTCCCGGGCCAGACGGATGACCAGGTCGAGGCCAGCTTGGACGAGCTCGCGCTGCTGATCGACACCGCCGGCGCCGACGAGGCCGGCCGGATCACCCAGCGACGCGATGCGCCGGACCACACCTGGTTCATCGGCAAGGGAAAGGTCGACGAGCTGCGCGAGATGTGCTTGGCCGTGGACGCCGACACCGTCGTCTTCGACAACGAGCTGAAGCCGGCTCAGCAGTACAACCTGGAGAAGAAGCTGGGTCGTACGGCCATCGACCGCACGGCCGTGATCCTCGACATCTTCGCCCAGAACGCCCACACCCAGGAGGGGCGTGCGCAGGTCGAGCTGGCGCTGTTGCGGTACCGCCTCCCGCGCCTGCGGGGCCGGGGCAAGGCGTTCAGCCAGCAGGCGGGTGGTATCGGCACACGGGGCCCGGGCGAGACGCAGCTCGAGGTCGACCGCCGGCGCCTGCTGCGCCGGATCACCAAGCTGGAAG
>JAOBWO010000480.1 GCA_025463415.1 Acidimicrobiales bacterium
TCCTCCAGCGCTCTGATGGCGCGGCGGATCGCGGTGGGACGGTCGGCGCCCCACAGGATCAGCTTCCCGACCAGGTTGTCGTAGTACTGGCTGATCTCGTCGCCGGCCTCGTAGCCGCCGTCGAAGCGCACGCCGAAGCCGTCGGGCACGGTGAGCTTGGTGATCTTGCCGGGGCTCGGCAAGAACTTGCCACCCGCCGGATTCTCGGCGTTGATCCGGTTGTCGATGCTGTGGCCGTAGCGGCGGGCCGCGACTTCTTCCTGGGTCATCGGCAGCGCCTCGCCGCCGGCGACGCGAATCTGCCACTCGACGAGGTCGATCTTGGTGATCTCCTCCGACACCGGGTGCTCGACCTGCAGGCGGGTGTTCATCTCGAGGAAGAAGAAGTCACCGTCCTGGTAGATGAATTCGACGGTGCCGGCGTTGTAGTAGCCGACGGCCTTGGCGACCTTGATGGCCGCCTGGCCCATCGCCTCCTCGACGCCTTCGGGAAGTGCCGTGGCGGGCGCCTCCTCGACCAGCTTCTGATGGCGACGTTGGGCCGAGCAGTCGCGGGTGCTGATCCAGACGACGTTGCCCTGCTGGTCACCGACCAACTGGACCTCGATGTGGCGGGGCCACGTGAGGTAGCGCTCGACGTAGACCTCGTCGCGGCCAAAGTAGGCCTTGGCCTCACGCTGCGCGCTGTCCATCGCGTCCTGCACCTCGGCGGCGGACTGGACCACCTTCATGCCACGGCCACCGCCGCCGAACGCGGCCTTGATCGCGACCGGCCAGCCGTTGCTGTTGCCGAACTCCATGATGTCGGCCGAGCTCTTCGCGAACTCGGTGGTGCCCGGCACGATCGGCGCACCGCCCTCCAGCGCGGCCTTGCGGCTGCTGACCTTGTCGCCCATCACGTCGACCGCGGATGCCGGCGGTCCGATGAAGGCCACCCCGATCTCGGTGATCGCACGGATGAAGTCGGGGTTCTCGCTGAAGAAGCCGTAGCCCGGGTGGACGCCATCGGCGCCGCTGAGCTTGATCGCGTTCAGGATCGCCTCGGTGTTGAGGTAGCTCTCCGCCGCGGTCTGGCCGCCGAGCGCGAAGGCCTCGTCGGCGAGGCGCACGTGGAGCGCGTTGCGGTCGAGTTCCGAGTACACCGCGACGGTGGCGATACCCAGCTCTCGGGCGGCCCGGATGACTCGGACGGCGATCTCTCCACGGTTGGCGATCAGGATCTTCTTCAGCACTCGCCCATGATGGCCGGTGTGGGACCTTCCAAGCCAACTATCGAGCCTGCAGCGCCGGGCGGGGCGCGTGCGAGAGCGGCGCACACCGGGCGCTCGCGGTTCTAACCTCACCAGGATGAGCGCCGGTTGGCACGTGACCTGGGTGGACGAGACGGGGTCGACCAACGCGGACCTCCTCGCTGCCGGTTCGTCGGGAGCGCCGGGTCGCACCGTGCTGGCGGCGCGGCACCAGACGGCCGGCCGAGGCCGACTCGATCGGCGCTGGGAGGCGCCCGCCGGAGCCAACCTGCTCGTCAGCATCCTGCTGCGCGACGTACCGCCGCATCTGCACGAGGTCACCCAACGCGTGGCGCTGGCCGCGCTCGCCGCGTGCCGCGATCTCGTCGGAGCGCACGCCGCACTGAAGTGGCCGAACGACCTGCTCCTCGACGGGGAGAAGCTGGCGGGCGTCCTCGCCCAGGCGGGTGCGTCGGCCACCGGCCCGTTCGTCGTGGTCGGGATCGGGCTCAACGTCGGGTGGGCGCCACCCGGCGCGGCGCGGCTCGGCGACGGAACCACTCCGGCTGCCGTGCTGGACGCGCTGCTGGCGGCGTTCGACCAGCTCCCGGCCGACATCGCGCCGCTCTACCGGCAGCACCTCGCGACCATTGGTCAAGCGGTGCGCGTGCAATTGCCAGGCGAGCAGTTCCTGAGCGGCCGCGCCCTCGACGTCGAACCCGACGGTCGGCTGGTGGTCCTCGACGACTGCGCGATCACGCACCGGATCGACACCGGAGATGTGGTGCACCTCCGTCCCGTGTGATCGGGGGTGCCGGTGGGCGCACGGCGCTGAGAACTACCGTCTTTGGTCGTGCAGATCGCACCCTCCGCGCTCGAGCCGGTCCGACCGGCGGATTCGCACGGGCCCCCACGCGGTCCGGGTGGCGGCGATCGCCCGACCCGCCGACGTGGGAAGCCCCACCGTGGCGTGACGTTCCTGGCGCTGCTCGTGCTGGTGGCGATCGCCGGCGCGTCCGGCGTGCTGCGCACCGCCAACCAACAGGTCGACAGGATCGCGCGCGTTGCCGGTCTGACGTTCAGCCCCGAGGATCCGAACATCGAGAACTTCCTGCTCGTCGGTTCTGACAGCCGGGCCGGCGAGGATCCTTCCGCTCCCGACTTCGGGGCGATCGGCACCAGCACCGATGTGACGGGCAATCGCAGCGACACGATCATGATCCTCCGCCGCGACAAGCACGGTGGCCGCGCAGCCTTGCTGTCGTTGCCTCGCGATCTCTGGGTGTACATCCCCAGCCGCAACGGCGAGAGCCGGATCAACGCCGCCTACCAGGACGGCCCGCAGGCGTTGATCGACACCGTCAAGGACACCCTCAAGATCCCGGTCCACCACTACGTCGAGATCGACTTCCAGGGCTTCAAGTCCTTGGTCGACGCGATCGGCGGGGTGCAGGTGTGCGCCGACACCCCGATCCGCGACGTGCACACCGGTCTCAACGTCACCACCTCGGGATGCCACATCCTCGACGGCGTGCAGGGGCTCGCCTACGCGCGCAGCCGCCACTTCGAGACGCTGAACGAGGTCACCGGCGTGTGGACCGAGGATCCGTCGTCGGACCTCGGCCGGATCAAGCGTCAGCAGCTGTTCGTCAACACGGCGCTGCAAGGCGCGTTGGCCAAGGTGAAGGGCAACCCGCTGAGCGCCGGCGACGTGCTGGTGTCCAGCACCGGCGCGCTGAAGCTGGACGCGTCACTGGATGTGCTCGGAGCAGCCAGCGCGCTTCGCGATGCCGTCAGCGGAGGGCTGGAGCCGTTCTCGCCCCCCGTCTACGGCAAGACGATCAAGGGCAACGCGGTGCTGCTCTTCGGTGACGGTGCTCAGGCGTACATCGACTACTTCTCGGGACTCAGCAGCACGCCACCCGTTCCCGCCTAGGCTGTGCCCCATTTGTGGGATGGCCCCTCGTTCCCGTGAGCAGATGGTGATGGACGACGTATGAAAGCTCTGATCTTGGCGGGTGGTGCCGGCACGCGTTTGCGTCCGATCACGCACACGTCCGCGAAGCAGCTGGTGCCCGTGGCGAACAAGCCGATCCTGTTCTACGGCATCGAGGCGATGGCGTCGGCGGGGATCAAGGAGATCGGAATCATCGTCGGCGACACCCGTGCCGAGGTGATGTCGACGGTGGGTGACGGTTCGCAGTTCGGCGTCGCAGTCACCTACATCCCGCAGGACGCGCCGTTGGGCCTGGCCCATTGCGTGTTGATCGCGCAGGAGTTCCTGGGCGACGACGACTTCGTGATGTACCTCGGTGACAACCTGCTGGAGCAGGACCTGGCTGCGTTCGTGCACGCGTTCGAGTCGGCGCGGCTCGGCGCGGAGCCTCCCACGGCGCAGATCCTCTTGAAGCAGGTCCCGGATCCGCACCGGTTCGGCATCGCGACGCTGGATGCCGCGGGCAACGTGATGCATCTGGTCGAGAAGCCGGCGGATCCGCCGTCAGACCTGGCGCTGGTGGGCGTGTACCTGTTCGATCACACGATCCACACGGCGGTGGCGGCGATCGAACCGTCGCCGCGTGGTGAGTTGGAGATCACGGATGCGATCCAGTGGCTGATCGATCAGGGCTTCACCGTGCGGTGTGAGCTGCTGACGGGTTGGTGGATCGACACCGGCAAGCTGACCCCGCTGTTGGAGGCGAACCGGTTGTTGCTGGAGAAGATCGTGACGCGTCTCGACGGCAACGTGGACGCCTCGTCGGTGATCGATGGTCGGGTGATCGTGGAGGCCGGCGCCGTGGTGATCAACTCGACCATCCGTGGGCCGGTGGCGATCGGTGCCGGGGCGCGGATCGTCGACTCGTTCATCGGGCCGTTCTCGGCGATCGGTGACGACTGCGTGGTCACCAACTCCGAGGTGGAGCACTCCGTGATCATGGCCCGCTCGACGATCACGGACATCCCCCGGTTGGAGGACAGCTTGATCGGTCGCGATGCGGTGGTGACGCGGACAAAGGTGCGTCCGCGGGCAGCCCGGTTGATGATCGGCGATCACTGCCAGATCGACGTCGAGTGATGGGCGTGCGCATCGTGGATGAGGAGATGGGCTGATGCCGAAGGTGTATGAGAGTGACAGGATCGCGGGTGCGTGGATCGTGGAGCCGACGATTCATGGTGATCCGCGTGGGATGTTCATCGAGACGTATCGGCGGGAGTGGTTCCCGAATGGTCGGGAGATGATCCAGGGCAATCGTGGGAATCGTCGTGAGGGTGCGGTGGTGGGTT
>JAOBWO010000001.1 GCA_025463415.1 Acidimicrobiales bacterium
TTCGTCGACCTCGAACGGCTCGCAGTCCACGAAGGCCGCGAAGTCCGCACAGCCCAAGCCCGCGAAGTCCGCGCAGCCCAAGCCCATGAAGTCCGCTCCCGCAAAGGCGGCGAAGGCCGCCAAGGCCGCCAAGAAGGCGCCTGTCCCTCCGTCGAAGCGGAACGCCCGCTAGGCCGTCTCGGCGCGGATCGCGGCAGCGATCCGCTCGGCCACCATCATCGTCGGCAGGTGCGGGTTGGCGGCAGGCAGGTCGGGAAGGATGCTGGCATCGCAGACGCGCAGGCGCTCGTAGCCGTGCACCCGTGCGCTGAGGTCGACCACCGTTCCGGCGGCGTCCTGCGGTCCCATTCGACACGTGCACGCGGCATGCACGTAGCCGCCCACGTGCGTCGCCAACCACGCGTCCAGGGTCGCATCGTCGGCATCGTCCAGCGCGGACAACGGCGTGCCGACGTCGTCGATGAACACGGCGTCGGAGATCCGTTGGAACGGCGCTGTGGCGGCGATGGCCGCTGTGTGGCGCGCACTTTCGCGCATTCGAGCGCGGTCCCGTTCGTCGTCCAGTGAGTGCACGTCGACGGCCGGCTGCTCGTCGACGAGTCGAACCGTGCCCGTCGAGTGCACGGACATCAGCCCGGCAACGAGCGATCCGTAGTCGCTGACGCCCACGTGGTTCAGCGGCAGCAACTGCAGGTCCGCGTCGCCCGTCGCTGACGACCACCGCAACAGCGTGGCCGCCGCGAGCGCGGCGGTGTCGGCGGGTTCGCGCAGGCGCAGCGTCAGTGATGCCGACGCGTGGTCCTTGAGGCCCCTTCCGATTCCCTCGCGCTCGACGCCGCTGCGCAGCAGGAGCGCCGGCGAGTGGATGGCTCCGACCGAGACGACGACCTCGCCCGCCTCGACGACCTCGCCGCCACGCAACTGGATGCCGACTGCCGTCGTCCCGTCGAGGAGGACTCGTTCCACCGCTGCGTCGGCGCGGACCGTCAGATTCGATCGCGCCCGAGCTGCGGTGAGATACGCATCAGCGGTGGTCACCCGTCGACCATCGCGGCGGGTCAGCCAGGCTCCTCCGACGCCGACCCGGCCGTCACCCGGTCTGCCGTCGTCAAGGGCGTGGCCGAGCACGGTCGCGGCGTCGACCAGCGCACGGTCGACCTCACCCCACTCGGCCGTGCCGGGTCGGGTCAGCGGCACGGCCAGTGCAGCGAAGACCGGCCTGACGTCGCTCCAACCCCATCCGGCGCAGCCAAGGTCGCGCTCCCAGCGGTCGTAGTCCGCGGAGCGACCCCACGTGCCGACCATCGCGTTGACGGCAGACGAACCGCCGATGCCACGGCCGAGAACATACGACGTCGGCGCGGCGCCGCGAGCTCGCACCGCCGTGAAGTCGGCGTAGGTGCGGCCCGGCTCATTGAGCGCGGCGAAGAAGGAGTCTGCCTCGATCGCCGCCGACGTGCCATCAGGGCCGGCTTCGACGAGGAGCACCGTGCGCCTCGAGTCCTCCGTCAGGCGCCCCGCCAGCACACAACCAGCGGATCCGGCACCGACGATGACGACGTCGTAGCGCGGGCTCATGGTGCGTCGCGCTTGGTCTCTCCGTCGAGCCCCGCCAGGTGGGCATGGTCGTTGTAGCGCAGAACCTTCCAACGACCGGGCCGCACGAGTTGGAGCTCGGTGATCGACGTGTTCAGCGTCCAGATGTCGAACGCCCCGATCGACGGTGCCCGAAGCGCTTGACGCAGCGCGGCATCGATCACGCCGCCGTGGCACGTGATCACCACGGTCTTGCCCTCGTATCGATGCACGGTCTGGGAGATCGTCTCGCCGATGCGGAGGTGGAACGCCGCCAGCGTCTCGCCACCCGGGAACCCAATGGAGAACGGATCGCTCTCCCAGTCGCGCTCGCCGTAGCGGGACACGAAGTCCTCGAACGTCATGCCGTCGCAGTCCTCGCCGGGATCGTGCTCACCGAAACCGTTGACGGTCTCGACCGGCAGGCCTCCTAGGGCGGGCGCGATGATCTCCGCCGTCTCCAGCGCCCGTGGGAAGTGGCTGCTGATCAGCACGTCGACCGTGAACTCGGGCGCTTCCTGCCAGCGCTTGCGCAGCCGATCGGCCTGCAACCGGCCGAGTGGGGACAGCCCGGTGCAGGTGCGATGGCCGCCGATCCGTCGCGCCACCGTCGTGTTGGATTCGCCGTGGCGAACGAAGATCAGGCGGGTCACAGGCCTTCAGAGTACGCCGCGGGTCTGCACCATCGACGAAGGACGCCGTCGGGCCTGACTTTTCGTTCAATCGCGACCCGGACGGCGAACACCACACGTAGGGTCATGATGCATTCATCTGATGCGCCAGAAGGAGGCCAATGATGCCCGTCCCTTCAACATCCCGCTCCGACCGTGACCTGTTCTTCGACCGGTTCGAGGCCCTGACGTTCGACGACGTCGTGATCGTGCCCGGCTACAGCGAGGTGCTGCCCGACAGCGTCGACACCGCGTCCGTCTTCGCCCGCGACATCCGGCTGGCCATCCCGCTGGTGTCCGCGGCGATGGACAAGGTCACCGAGGCGCCGATGGCCGTGGCCATGGCGCGCGAGGGCGGCATCGGTGTGATCCACCGCAACCTGTCGATCGAGGACCAGGCCGCCGAGGTGCAGAAGGTCAAGCGCAGCCAGAGCGGGATGATCACCGATCCGGTCACCCTGCCGCCCACCGCCACGTTGCACGAGGCCGAGGCGCTGATGAACCGGTTCAAGTTCAGCGGTGTGCCGATCACTGCCGACGACGGGCGCCTGGTCGGCATCCTCACCAACCGCGACATCCGTTTCTGCGAGGGCACCGACTTCGACCGCCCCGTCACCGATTTCATGACCGGCGAGAACCTGGTCACCAGCATCATCGGCACCAGCCTCGACGACGCCCGGGCCATCCTGCAGAAGCACCGCATCGAGAAGCTGCCGCTGGTCGACGACGCCGGGAAGCTGATCGGGCTGATCACCGTCAAGGACATCCTCAAGCGGCAGGAGTTCCCGAACGGCACTCGCGACTCCAAGGGTCGGCTCGCCTGTGCTGCGGCCGTCGGCGTCGGACCCGATGTCGAGGCCCGGGCCGAGGCGTTGGCCGCGATGGGTGTCGATGCGATCGTGATCGACACCGCCCACGGCCACTCCGCCGGCGTGATCAAGACCATCGAGCGCCTGCGCGCGGGCTGGCCCGAAGTCGCCATCGTGGCCGGAAACGTCGTCACCGAGGAAGGCGTCGAGGCGCTGGTCCGCGCGGGCGCCGATGCGATCAAGGTCGGTGTCGGGGCGGGCTCGATCTGCACCACCCGCGTCGTCTCCGGCGCTGGCATGCCACAGCTGTCGGCGATCTACTTCACCTGCCTGCGGGCTCGGGCGCTGGGCATCCCGGTGATCGCCGACGGCGGCATCACCTACAGCGGCGACGTGGTCAAGGCCATCGCCGCAGGCGCCGAGACGATCATGCTCGGCTCGCTCCTGGCCGGCACCGAGGAAGCTCCCGGTGAGCTGGAGCTGTTCGAGGGTCGCCGCTACAAGAGCTACCGCGGCATGGGCTCGCTGGGGGCGATGCAGGGCCACGGCGCCGATCGCTATGCCAGCGGCCAGGGTCCTTCCGGCACGCGCAAGCTCGTCCCCGAGGGCATCGAGGGCAGGGTTCCCTTCGCCGGCAGCCTCGGCGACGTCACCTACCAGTTGATCGGTGGCCTGCGCAGCGGCATGGGCTACGCCGGAGCCGGCACCTTGCAGGCGCTCCGCGACGGTGCCAGGTTCATGAAGGTCACCACCGCCGGCCGTGAGGAATCCCACCCCCACGACGTCACCATCACCAAAGAAGCCCCCAACTACCAACGCGGCTGACCC